>RZZR01000018.1 GCA_009929795.1 Deltaproteobacteria bacterium
TCCCGGGTCACGCCCGGAAGATCGTGGGTCAGGGACTTGTTCTGCCTGAGCAGGCGGTTGAATAGGGTGGACTTGCCGACGTTGGGGCGTCCGATCAGGGCGACCAGAGGAAGCATGGTGAAGGTCTCTCGGGATGGTGGTTGGCGGGCGGCGGGGGCCGGTCGCTGTCGAGCGGACCATAGGGGTTTTCGGCCCGGGGCGCAAATGTGGTGAGGGTCAGTTCATCAGGGCGGCGAGAGCCTCAAGGCTCTGCTCGATGGTCTGGCGGGCGGTGACGGGCTGGCGAAGGTAGTCGTTGATGGGTCCGATCATGTCCAGGGCCTTGTCGATGTCCGGGTTGCTTCCCCGGACATAGGCCCCGATGTTGACCATGTCCTCGACCCGGCGATAGGTGGCCAGCCATTGGATGAGCTTCTGGCCGGCTTGGAGGCTCTTGGCCGGGGTCACGTCGGGCCGAAGACGGCTGACGCTTTTCAGGATGTCGATGGACGGGTAGTGGCTCTGGTCGGCTAGTTCACGGGTCAGGACGATATGGCCGTCGAGGATGGAGCGGACTGAGTCAGCCACGGGCTCGTTGAAGTCGTCGCCTTCGACTAACACGGTGTAGATGCCGGTGATGCTCCCACAGCTTGTGCGCCCGGCGCGCTCCAGGAGTCTGGGCAGGTGGGAGAAGACCGTGGGGGTGTAGCCCCGTGTGGTGGGCGGTTCGCCGGCGGCCAGGCCGACTTCCCGGGCGGCCATGGCGAAGCGGGTCACCGAGTCCATCATCAAAAGAACGTCCTTGCCCTGGTCTCTGAAGAATTCGGCCATGGCCGTTGCCGCGTAGGCGGCCCGCATCCGGACAAGGGGCCCTTGGTCCGAGGTGGCCACGACCAGGACCGAGCGGGCCAGACCCTCGGGGCCGAGGTCTTTTTCGATGAACTCGACCACCTCCCGGCCGCGCTCGCCGATGAGGCCGATGACATTGACGTCGGCGGCCGTGTACCTAGCCATCATGCCCATGAGGGTGCTCTTGCCTACGCCGGACCCAGCCATGATTCCCACCCGCTGGCCCTTGCCCAGGGTCAAAAGCCCGTTGATGGCCCGGATTCCGACATCAAGGGGGGCGTCGATGCGCGGGCGGTCCAGGGGATTGGGGGCAGGGGTATAAAGCGGGTTGTAGCGTCTGGGGGAGATGGTCACTCCGGCCTTGAAGGGCCGGCCAAAGGCGTCCACGGCGTGGCCGAGATAGCGCTGTCCGACCGGGAAGACCGGCGGGGTGCTCGTGTTGCGGATCAGGCTACCGGGCTGGATGCCCCGCATGTCTTGATGGGGCATGAACAGGACCGAGCCGTCCCTGAACCCGACGACCTCGGCACTGATGGGTGGAGCCTCTCCGTTGCCCAAGATATGGCAGACCGACCCCAAGGGGGCTTTGATGCCCTTGCCCTCGGCCACCAGTCCCACGACCTTGGAGATCTTGCCGAAGGTCTGGGCCGGGTTTAAGCCCTGAATGAGGTTCAGGGTTCCCTGGCAGTCGGGACTCACGAGTCACCTTTCAGATCGATCTGCTCGACGATGTCCCGGATGGCCCGCATCCTGGTTTCGACGCTGTTGTCGACCATGCCTTCGCAGCTCTCGACCACCAGTCCTCCGGTCTTCACCTGAGGGCTGGCCTGGACCCGCCAGGAGCCAAGATCGGGGTCGTTTTTTTGGGCCGCGGCCAGAAGATCCCTGATCAGGGCCTCGTCTTGAGGGGCGACCTGAACGGTCAGGGTCCGCTTGCAGTCCAAAAGGGTCAGGGATTCTTGGAGCAGAGCTGTCAGGACCTCCTCCCGGGATTGCTCCAGCTCGAAGGCCAGGGCCTTTTCCAGGGCGGCCCGCATGAGCAGGACGAGGTCCTGCCGGTATCGCTCCCAGAGATTCTCCAGACTCTGATCGACGCCCTTGAGGGTCTTGGCCAGGATATCCCTCTGCTCGGTCTTAAGCCTGTCGTGTTCCTGCCGGGCCTCCTTACGGCCCTGGCGCAATCCTTCCTCGGCAGCTCGGCGGCGGATGGCCACGGCCTCCTCGTTGGCCTGGGTCATGATGGCGGTAGCCTGCTCCCGGGCCCGTTCCCGGACCCGTTCCAGGAGCAGGGCCTCGGTCTCCTCGTTCCAGACCGGCCGGTCGGAATAGGTTTCGAAATCGGCGAAGCCGCGCTCCTGAAGACCGACGATGATCCTGCCCGCCGGTCGGTCGGTGGTCGTATCCCTAGACAAGGACGTCCCCTCCGCCCTTGCCGGCGATAACGATCCTCCCTTCGGCCTCCAGCCGGCGGATGACCTTGACGATGTTCTGCTGGGCGGACTCGACCTCGGAGAGCTTGACCGGTCCCATGATTTCCAGATCCTCCTTGATCATGGTCGCGGCGCGCTCGGACAGGTTGCTGAAGAACTTGTCCTTGAGTTCGTCGTCCACGGCCTTGAGGGACAGGGTCAGTTCGTCGTTACTGATCTCCTTGAGGACTTCCCGGATGGCTCGATCGTCCAGGGCCTTGATGTCGTCGAAGACGAACATGAGCTGGCGGATTTCGTCGGCCATCTGGGTGGATTCCTCCTCGATGTCGGCCAGGATCTCCTCCTCGGTGGCGTGGTCGATGGCGTTGAGGATCTCGGCCACGGCATGCACGCCTCCGACCTTTTTGCCCTCCTTACCGCCCATGGCGATGAGCTGATTCTGAAGGACCCTGTCGACTTCCATGAGCATCTCGCCGGGAACGGCTTCCAGCTTGGCCAAACGCATGAGGATGTCCGGCCTGACTCCGGACGAGAGGTTTTGAAGGAGTTCGCTGGCGCTTTCCGGCGGAAGGTGCCCGCAGATGAGGGCTAGGGTCTGGGGGTGCTCGTTGCGGAGAATCTGGGCCAGGATTTTGGGGCTGACGTTGGCCAGTTCCTTGAACGGTGTCGGGCCGACGTCGAGTTCCAGGGCGTCCATGACATACTTTGCCGTGTCCGAATCAAGATTTTGGGTCAGCAGGCGGCGGACTTGGTCCGGCCCGGCCACGAGCATGTCCCGGTTGGTGGCCATGGTCGCGTTGAACTCCTTGAGCACGGCCTCGGCATCCTCGCGGCTGATGGTGTCCATTTCGGCGATGGCCTTGGAGACCCTGGTGATCTCGTCGCGGTCCAACTGCTTGAATACGTTGGAGGCGAAGGCCTCGCCCATGGCCAACAGGAGGATGGCCGTCTTCTGCGGGCCCTTGAGATTCGATTTCGGCGGCATCTAGGCCTCTCCTTCCCGAAGCCAGTTCTTGATGATCAAAACAGCCTGCTCCATATTCTGGTCCATGTTCTGGGTGGCCAGGGATCGAGCGTCTTCGATCCTCTTGCGTTCCTCGATTTCGGCTAGATCGGCCCCTTCCAAACCCTCGGCCAGGGCCATGCGCTCTTCGGCTCCCGGCAGGCCCTCGCGCTCCTCGATTCTCTGCTCTTCGATCTTGGGCCGGATGATGGCCATGACCACTGGACGGACCACGAGAAGGAGGAAGAGAAGTACCAGCACCGAATTCAGGAGTGGCTTGCCCAGGAGCTGGAAGTAGTGGGCCGCAGTATCCATGATCCCCGGCTCGGGCATGTCCTGCGGAGAGCCGAAGGAAATGCAGGAGACCTCGATGCTGTCCCCCCGGGTCTGATCGAAGCCCACGGCCCGTTCGACCAATTGCTGAATGCGGACCAGATCCTCCTGGGGCAGGGGCGTAAACACGTCCTGACCAGTGTTGTCCTTGGCGTGCTTGCCGTCAACCAAAACAGCAACGCTCAGCTTGTTGATCTCCCCGACGGGAGCGACGATCTGCTGCTCTTCGCGATTGATCTCAAAATTGGTTGTGGACGAGGATCTGGATAGGCTTTGGGTCGTGGCGGTGGCCAGGGGATTCTCCTCCCCCTGGTATTGGGGGGTGGGCTCGTTGTTGACGTTGGCCGAGCCCAGACTGTCCTCGCTGCTCTTCTGTTCGCTGCGGACAACGGTCTTGTCCGGGTCGTACAACTCTTTGACAATGGTCCTTTTACTGAAGTCCAGAGCTGCGCTGACCTTGGCCACAACCTTGCCGGGCCCGACCAGAGGCGCGAGCATCTGCTCGATCCGCTGCTGGAGGTTGCGCTCAATGCCCATCTGGTACTCGAACTGGGTGCTGGTCAGGCCCTGGAACCCATCCTTGTCCCTTGGTTCATAGAGGACCTCGCCCTTGGTGTCGGCAATGGTGATGTGCGAAGGATTTAGGCCTTCGACACCGGTCATCAGGAGGTTGACGATGCTCTGGACCTGCTCCGGGCTCAACTTGCGGCGGCCGCTCAGACCCAGGATCACCGAGGCTGAAGGCGGGCTCTGTTCCTCGATGAACAGGGACTTGTTGGGAAGGACGAGATGGACCCGGGCCGAGGTAATGTCCGGGAATTCTATGATGGTCCTGCCGAGCTCTCCCTGAAGCGCCCGCTGGTAGTTGATTCGCTGGACGAAATCGGTCTGGCCGATGGCGTTGTTGTCAAAAATTTCGAAACCGATTCCCTGGCCGTGCATGGACCCTTGTCCTGCGATTTTCAGCCTCTGCTCGTATACCTTGTCCGTTGGGACGAGAATGGTCTTGCCGCCGTCCTCAATTTTATAGGGAACGTTGTCCTTTTTCAGGCTTTCGATGACCGCACCGGCGTCCTCGGAATAGAGGTTGGAGTAGAGGACCTTGTACTCGGTGCTGTTGAGCCAGAACAGGAGGAGGAAGAAGACGGTCAGGACGCAGAGGACCAACCCCCCGATGAGGATTTTCTGGGTCGAGGTGGATCTGGTCCACAGGCCTCCGGCCTTGGCGAGAGATTCCTGAAACTTGTTGGCCATGACGGGCTCCGGTTGTCAGTTTTCGGATGGAGGTGACAGTCGATTCAAAATCACTAGAACTGCATGTGCATGATTTCCTTGTAGCTTTCCATGACCTTGCTTCGAATGGTGGAAGTCATCTTCATGGCCATGCTGGCCTTCTGCATGGTGATCATGAGTTCATGGACGTTCTGATGCTCTCCAGCGGCGAATTCCGTAATCATGGCGTTCTTCTCGGACTGCATATCGTTGACCTTTTTCAGGGATTCCCGGAGGGTGTCGGAGAAGCTGCTGGGAGTTTCCCGTCCGGGAGTTACGGTGGGGGCCTGCGTTCGCCCGGTGACCAGGGGGTTGGTATAGGCCTTGAGAACTGAGTTGGTGACCGTCATATCGGACTCTCCTTGAGAAATGTCGTTCGGTCAGGGTTAGCGGCCGAGTTCCAGGGCTTTCTCGAACATGCCCTTGGCCGTGGAGATGCTTGTCACGCTCGCCTCGTAGGAGCGCATGGCCGTCATCATATTGGCCATTTCCTGGACGACGTTGACGTTGGGATAGTTGACGTAGCCCTCTTCGTCGGCATTGGGATGGCCCGGTTCATAGACCTTTCGAAAAGGCCGGGGATCGTCGACGACTCCCGAAACCTTGACGCCCTTGAGTTCTCGGTCCAGGGCTCCCTGCATGGCCCTGCTGAAGGGAGATTCGGTGGGGACGGCCTCGAAGTTGACCATCTTCCGCCGATAGGTCCCGCCCTCGGCCGTTTCAGTGGTATTGACGTTGGCTAGGTTCATGGAGATGACGTTGAGTAGGGTGCGCTCGGCCTTGAGGCCGGAGGCCCCTATGTCGATGGCGGTCATGAAATCCATTACTTGCCTCCTTCGGTGATGATGGTCTTCAGACCTTCAAAGTTGCTGTGAAGAATTGTGGACAGGGCCTTGTAGGCCAGCGTGTTTTTGGCCATGACGGCCATTTCCTCGTCCAGGTCCACGGTATCGGCTCCCTGGATCTTCCGGGCTCGGAGCTGGTCCAGACTTTGGGCGTTGGTCGATTTGGGATCGAAGGGCGCCGGGATGTGCTCCTGGTCGGTCCTGGCCATGGACATCCGTCCTCCGGTGTTCAGGGCGGTCTGGATTTCCTTTTCGAATTCGAGGCGTTGAGGCTTGTAGTCTTTTGTATTGATATTCGCCAGGTTGGCTGCGACGACATTTTGACGCTGCAGCCGGAAGTCCATGACCTTGGACACGACGGCAATATGGTCTGAAAATATTGATTTCATAGTTTTTTCTTCCGTTTTGTTTCTGTCCGACCCTGATTTGGGAGCCTTTTCTCGAGATGACAAAAGCAATGGCCGTTCCAAGATGACCAGATGGATCAGCCTTGCCCGCGAGACCGGGATTTTTTTTCCTCCGGTCTTGGGGGCTTCATGGCGTGCACCATGGAGGAAATCAGGCTCAGAGCCTGTTCCCGAGAGTGTACTCGAAATTGGCACCCGATTTGCTAGAATGGGAAAACGACAGCAATGCCCGACAAACGGGCCAAAAGCCAGGGAGGAAGAAATCATGAGCAGTCATCTGGATTACGAAATCAACAAGGAATTGGGCGAGTGCTACCTGTTCATGGGAGAACTCGACAAGGCCGAGGAATACTACACCAAGGCCGCAGGGAGCAATGGAATCCATCCCGATCCGTATCTGGGCCTGGCCACGGTGGCCGTGCATCGGGGAGACCTGGACAGGGCCATGGATCTCTACAAGAAGGCGGCCTCCATCCAGCCTTCGGACAAGTCCCTATCCGGAATGGGCCTGATAGAGATGGAGTACGGGATGCACACCGAGGCCTTCGAGCATTTCACTCAGGCCCTGGACTCCAACCCCGAGAACATCGTGGCCCTGTTCGGGATCATTCAATTGGGCCATGTCCTGGATCGTCTTGTCGAGGTCGTGCCCCATCTGCGCAACCATCTGGCTCTGGAGCCGGACAAGACCGAAATTCGGTACTCCCTGGCCGGGTGTCTGGTGGCCCTAGGCGACAAGGAAGCGGCCAGAAACGAACTCGAGACTATTCTTTCCAGCCATCCCGAGGATAAAAAGGCCCTTGAACTCATGGCCCAGATCTGACGGACACCTGGTCTACATCCCCTCCATCCCCTTCACCCTTCCCGGGGCCGGTTTCAAAGAGCCGGCCCCGGCTCTCATTTTTTAGCCCAGCATGGGAAGACGATAAACCGTCCGCTTGCCATGAGGCACGTTCACTCCTAGTATTCGCACGGGTCGTTTCCGGTTCGGCCGGAATAGAACCTCAATCGGGACTCGAAGACAATACAAGGAGGAAGAGCAATGAGAGTTCGTTCGTTGGCGTTAGTCGTGGCGGTGCTGGTTTGGGCTGGGTCGCTGACCGGGTGCGGTGCCTTGCTTCTCGGCGGGGCCGCGGCAGGGGGCACCTATTCGTACGTGTCCGGGAGGATGAAGGTCGATCACAGCGCAGGCCTCGACGTCACCTACGCGGCGGCCAAGGGGGCCTGTGACAAACTGAATCTGAATATCACCTCATCGAGCAAGGATCTCACCTCGGCTTCCATCGTGGCCAAGGACGGGGACCGGGAGGTCTGGATCAATCTGAAGTACAAGTCCGACACCGTGACCCATGTTGAAATCAAGGTCGGTTTGATGGGGGACGAGAACGCCTCCCACCGGATCTATCAGGCCTTCTAGCCAGCATTGGCAAACGCGAAACGCAAACGGCGGGTCCTTTGGGGCCCGCCGTTTGCGTTTGAGGAAGCTGGCGTTCGGTCGGCCTATTGCCTGTTGGACTCTTGCGAGTTTTCCGGCACACGCCGCAGTTTTTCGAACAAGGCCAGAGCCTCGGCTGGGGGGGTGCGTTCGATGCGCCGATATTGCCGACCGTCGGGTGTTCGCTCGACCATGCCCCTGTCCACCAGTTCGCGGCGCAAGAGGGCGTGATCGCCGAAAAGATGGTGCGAGTCGAGAAAGACGCTGATTTCACGTTCGTGGAGGCTGGTACGGGCCGGAATACGCGACCACATGACCCAGAGGCAGAGCAAACATTGACTGAATTTTCCCGGCCAGCGAACTAGGCGTCCTTGATGGTCGAAAAAGCGAGCGACCCGTTGGATTTTCTTGTCGTTTACATCGATCTGGGCGGTGGGTGGGGTTTCTTGAACCTGCAGTCTTTCCTGCTGTGATTTGAAGTGCTGGAAATTGCGAAACCCGCCGGCCTTGCAGAGCAGGTTCAACATCTCGACGTGACCGGGCGTATTTTCCCGGCCGTTCAATTGACGTCGCAACGAGTGGGCGAACATGGAAATATCGCCCACGGTCAATGGTAGGGGTGTCCTGGACATGACTTATCCTCGCTGTGCGCCTGTCCGGAAAACCGGACTGCCGGTGGTCGCCGTCTTCCGACTCGGCACGGGGATAAGGTGTCGGGTGGAAAGGGGAAAGGCAGGTTTAGCACCCCGCTTGACACGGGGCGGCGACGCCTGGGTGAGCTGCCGACCGATGTGGAGATTATGCGGATTGAGGCCGACAGGCAAGTGGCGGTTCGGAGAGGCCGTAGGGAAAGGTTGTCGGGCGGTTTGGCCTTGGTTTTTGAGACGGCAAAAAACAGAGGACTCGATAGCCCCGCCGTTTGTATTTGAAAAGTCAGGAATTCGGGCGTCCGAAGGCATGGATGCGGACCCTGGCCCCGACAATGCTCCCTCTCTCGAGCACGTTGCCGATGTCTATGACCGAGTCGTTCTGGCCGGCCAAGCGTTGGGCGATGGCCAGCCCAAGTCCTGTTCCTGTGGCCTTGGTGGTGAAGAACGGGGTGAAGGGGCGTTCTCCAAGGGAGGATTCAAAACCAGGGCCGGTGTCCTCGATACTCAGAATCGAGGCCTCACCGTCCTGCCTGTGGGTGACGCGGATTTTTTGTTTCGGCCGGTCGGCCACGGCCTGAGATGCGTTCAGGAAGAGGTTGATGAGGACCTGCTGGAGCTGGTTGGGATCCCAGAGCCAGGTGACTCGGTCCATGGCCGGTTCAATGTCCAGGGCCAGACCTCCCGGTGTTTCCCGGATCAGGGAAAGGTTCAGGGCGTCGCGAACGGCCTCCCCGATCTGAACCGGGACCCGCTCACCCTGGACGGGCCGGGCAAAGACGAGAAAATCCTTGAGCAGGTCGTTCAGACGGTCGACGTCCCGGGTGACGAGCCTGCTCAGGCGTCGGACATACTCTGCCTCGAGCCCTTCATCGGCCAGAAGCTGAAGGCTGGCCCGGATGCTGGCAAGGGGATTTTTGATTTCGTGGGCCAGGCCGGCCGACAATTCTCCGACAGCGGCCATTTTCTCCATCTGGGCGACCTTGCGCTCCAGACGCTTTAAGGAGGTGATGTCCATGAAGATGATCAGGTCCATATCGTCGGGAGCCTTGGTCATGCGGACCCCGTAGACGGTCTCCCCGTCTTCGGCCACGATTTCGCGGCGGTTGGATTCCAGCGAGGAACGTCCGGCCCAAAGGGAGTCGAAGAAGGGGTAGATGTCCGTGATCGGATGGTGGACGGCCTCGTCGGCTCGGGCCAGGCCGGCCCATTCCAGGGCCTTGGCGTTGATGGCCGAGATCCGGTGCTGGGCGTCGAGCAGGATCAGTCCCGACTCCATCCAATCCAAAATATGGCTCTTGAGCCGTTCGGATCGGTCCAAGGCCTTTTCCTTTTCCAGAAGGCGGGCCAGAAGGTATCGCTCTTGACCACGGCCGAGTTTGACCAGCAGCGTGACCAGGGCCAGGGCCGCGCTTTGAAGGGAAACCATGTAGACAATGCTGGCGGTCGTGAGGTCTTCGTTGGTCCAGAGTTTTGGAAACCGGGCCTGGGCCAGGCCGGTGCCGACCAGGAAGGCCAGAATGACCCAGGTCGTGAGGGTGGCGGTCCGAAAGCCCAGGAGCCGACCGTAGAGGAAGACGATGACCAGAAAAAAAAAGGCGAACCCGCTCTGGATTCCCCCGGTCATCCATACCAGGAAAGATGTCAGGAGAACGTCGGTCCAGAGCTGGATTGTGAGGAATTTCAGGACGCTGGAGAACCGGTCCCAAGTCAGGAGGTAGATCAGGCTCAACCCGTATCCGGCCAGGAAGAAGCCGATGAGCAGGGGCTGGCGGTGGGGCTTGAAGAAGAAATAGGGGGTTTCCAGGCCTATCCATTGCAGACCCACGGGGATCATGAGCAGGATGAGGATGACCAGGCGGACGACACTGAGCTTGCCGACGAGATCCTGGAGCACGGCCAGTGGATAGGGATCCCGCTCCGGATGAGCCGTCGTCACGGCCGGATTGGTCACTGGGCGCAGTCCGAGGGGTCGCCCTGAAGCTTGGCCAAGGCGTGGGCCAGGGCCGGGGCCACGGCGGCGAGGTTCTCCCGGACGGCTTTTGGGCTACCAGGCAGGGTGACGACGATGGAACGTCCGATGGTTCCGCAGACGGCCCTGGAGATGGCCGCGTGCGGGGTCTTGGCCAGGGAGGCGTTCATCATGGCCTGTTCGAATCCGGGAAGGCGTCTGTCCAGAAGTGTCTGAACGGCCTCGGGAGTAGTGTCCCGGGGAGCGAGACCGGTCCCGCCTGTGGTGATCACCAGATCCACGCCCTGGTGCAGGGCCAGATCGACGACCAGTGCCTTGAGGCGGTCCGGTTCGTCCGGAAGGAGAAATCCGCGAGTTCCGGAGAGGGACATGGCCGCGCCGAGGATCTCCTCCACGGCCGGCCCGGCGGAGTCGGTCCGCAATCCGGCGGCGCCCTTGTCGCTCAGAGTGATCCAGGCCAGGGAAGGACCTCGGGAGACGGGCCCAGCCAGGGCGAGTTCCCCTGAGGGAACATCTTCGAGAGCCTGCCAGAGCCAGACGTCGGCCGGGCCGGGCAGGGTCAATCGGGATTCGGCCCGGAAGAGGGCCCGGCCGGTATTCGGGTCCGTCAAGGCCTGGGCGTACCGGACCCGGGCCGGATCGAGGCTCAGGGCCAGAAACGGCCAGGAGGACGGGATGGGCAGCCGGGAGGTCAGGATCAGCCCTCCCACCGGGACCTGGTCGTCGAGCTCGGCAATCATTGCCGGTGTTTTTAAAGCGGTGTCCGGGCCCATGGTCAGAAGTCCAGTGTCCGTTTCCAGGCCCGGGCCAGGTCGTCCACGGGCGAGGAGAGGATTGGGCGATCCCGCCAGATGCAGGTCATGATCGGACGGGCTGTGGTCAGACCGATCCTGGCCGCCGGAAGTCCTGTGAACAGGGCCTCGAACTGGGTTCTGTCTTGGGGGCGGACCGAGACCAGGAGACGGCCCTGGCTCTCGCTGTACAGGATGGTCTCAGGAGTATCGGCCTGGCCGGGAAAGGGCACCAGGCCCAGATCGACCTCAAGGCCCAGCCGGCCGGCAATGGCCATTTCGGCCAGAGCCACGGCCAGACCCCCGTCGGACAGGTCGTGGCAGGCGGCGACCAAGCCTTGACGCATGGCTTCGTGCAGAGCCCTGTAAAGGGCCCGAGAGGTCAGGGCGTCGACCTGGGGAACCTGTCCCCCACCAAGGCCCAGTTCCGCCAGATACTCGCCGGCTCCGAGTTCGTCGCGGGTCATTCCCAAGAGGTAGAGGTCTTCGTCCGGGGCCTTGAGGTCTGAGGTCACGGCCATATTCACGTCGGGGACGATGCCGATGACCGTGAAGAGGACCGTGGGGGGGATGGAGATCTTCACCCCACCTCCGGCGTAGTCGTTCTTCATGGAGTCCTTGCCTGAGACGCAGGGCAGGCCGTAGGCCAGACAGAAATGGGCCAGGGCCTTGTTGGCCCGAACGAGCTGGGCCAGTTTGAACCTTCCGTCCGGGGTTTTTTCGGACTGGACCGGGTCGCACCAGCAGAAATTGTCCACCCCGGCCAGGGTCCGGGGATCGGCTCCCACGGCCACGCAATTGCGGACGGCCTCATCGATGCAAGCGGCCATCATCCAATAGGTGTCGTGGTCGCCGTAGCGGGGGCAGATGCCGTTGGACACGGCCAGGCCCCGTTCGGAATCGAGGATCGGGCGGACGACCGCAGCGTCGCTCGGTCCATCCCGGCGGACGCCGACCAAGGGCTTGATCACGGATCCACCCTGGACTTCGTGGTCGTACTGGCGGATAAGGTATTCCCGGGAACAGATGTTCAGGCGGGAGAGCATGCGCTGAAGCAGGGCCTCCCGGTCCCGTTCTCCGGCCATGGCCCGGACCGGTCCGGCCTCGATGACCGGGGGGTTCCACCGGGCCTGGAGGCGCATTTGGGGGACACCGTCATGGAGGAAATCCATGTCCATGCAGGCCACGATCCGCCGACCATGGCGGACAAGAAAACGGCCGTCATCGGTGAACCGGCCGAGATCCGTGGCCTCGACGTTCATTTCCCGGGCCAGGGCCATGAACTCCTCGAGCCGATCGGGAGACACGGCCAGAGTCATGCGCTCCTGGGCCTCGGAGACCAGGATCTCCCAAGGGGCCAGGCCGTCATACTTGAGGGGGGCCAGGGCCAGATCGAGGTCGCATCCCCCGGTGTCTCCGGCCATCTCGCCCACCGAGGAACTTAGGCCGCCAGCGCCGTTGTCGGTGATGGCGTTGTAGAGGCCCAGGTCCCGGGCCCGCATCAGACAGTCGTACATGCGCCGTTGGGTGATGGGGTCGCCGATCTGCACGGCCGTGGCCGGGGAGCCTTCGTGAAGTTCCTCGGAGGAGAAGGTGGCCCCGTGGATGCCGTCCTTGCCGATGCGGCCGCCGACCATGACGATGCGGTCGCCTGGCATGGCCTTCTTGATGTGCCCGGGCCGTCCAACCACCTCGGCCGGAATGGTTCCTATCGTTCCGCAGAAGACCAAAGGCTTGCCCAGGTACCGATGGTCGAAGACCAGCGCCCCGTTGACCGTGGGGATGCCGCTTTTGTTGCCGCCGTGCTCGACTCCTTCCCTTACTCCTTCCAGGACCCGTCTGGGGTGGAGAAGTCTGGGGGGAAGCTCGCCCTGATGGAAGGGCGAGGCGAAGCAGAAGACGTCGGTGTTGCAGAGGAGGTTTGCCCCCATTCCGGTGCCCATGGGGTCGCGGTTGACGCCGACGATGCCGGTAAGTGCCCCGCCGTAGGGATCCAGGGCCGACGGGCTGTTGTGGGTCTCGACCTTGACGCAGACGCTGATTCGGTCGTCGAAGCGGACGACTCCGGCGTTGTCCTTGAAGACCGAGAGACAGTAGTCTTTCTTGCCCATCCGTTCACGCAGGGCGCGGGTGCTGCCCTGGATGTAGGTCTTGTAGAGGCTGTTGATGGTCTCCCGCCGACCAACGGACTGGTCCTCGTAGTCGATGGCGGCGTTGAAAATTTTGTGCTTACAGTGCTCGGACCAGGTCTGGGCCAGACATTCGAGTTCCACGTCTGTGGGGTCCGTGGGCAGGCCCTGGGCCTTTCGCCTGGCTTGGATCTCCGGCCGGTCGAAGTGGGCAATGATGGCCCGGAGTTCCTCGACGCTCAAAGCCAGAACCCTGTCCCGGCTCAGGACGGCCAGGTCCGTGTCGCTCAAATCTCGCAGCGCCACGGTTTCGACCCGGACGGACGCCTGCCCGGTGACCCGGGCTGCGACGGCCGGAAATCCGGGCGCGTCGGTCCATTGGCCAGCTGTCTTGATGAAGGTTCGCTGGATGAGATCGTTGGCCAGGAGGTCGGAGACGATATGGTTCGGATCTTCGGGGTTCAGTCCGCCCCGGAGCAGGTATTGGGTGGATGTGTACACGGCCAGGTTCGCCTGCCGTTCGGGCGAAAGGCCTAGGACCTGGACCAGGGTCTCCCTGGCGGTCCGTCCCTCGTTGTCGGTGACTCCGGGCCGGTAGCCGACCTCGATGACGTAGTCGAAGTCTGAGGCCAGAGAGGTGAGTGAGGCCCGGTGGAGGACTGGGTCGTGCAGGGCGGCCCTGTCCAGAACGGTCTGGAGCTCCGGCTCATCCAGGCCGGCAATGGTGAAAACCTTGATCATGCGAACCGAGTCAACGGGTAGCCGAAGCTCGGAGCGGATTTTGCGGGCCACTCGCTCGCCCTGAACGTCGGCCACATCGGTTCTTGGTGCGACCTCGAGGCGATGGAGATTCATGGGTGGACTCCTTTGCGATTGATTGGAACGGTCGAGGCCCGGCCCGGGGGGCCGGGGCGGGTCATGATGCGGCGGCCGGTTCCTCGGCCCAGGTGATGGTGTTTCCGCCCCTGGCCTTGGATGCGTAGCTGGCATGGTCTGCCCTGTAGAGAAGCTCCTCTGCAGATTCTCCGGCCAGGAGCATGGCCAGGCCTATGCTCAGGGTCATGGCCGAGTCGAACATGGTTTCGAACTGCCGGGCGATGCGTTCGGCCATGGACTGGAGCACGGAAGGATTGACCTCCGAGACGAGGATGACGAACTCGTCTCCGCCGTACCGGCAGGGAAAGTCCATGCCCTTGCGCAGATTCTGTCTCAGGATGGTCCCGATGTTCTGGAGGACCTTGTCCCCTTCCTGGTGGCCGTGGGTGTCGTTATAGGTCTTGAAGTGATCGACGTCGAAAAAGATGATGCCCATGGGCCGCTGGGTCCGTCCGTTGCGGGAGATTTCCCGTTCGATGGCCAACTGGAACTGATGCCGGTTGAAGAGTTTGGTCAGGTTGTCGTAGGCGGCCTGGAGTTTGATCTTTTCCTCCAGGCGGCGGATCTGGGTCAGATCCCGGCCGACGATCAGATAGGAAGACTGCCCGCCGTGCAGGGGGGTGACGATAAATTCTAATGATTTGAAATTGTTACGACCAAGATGCATCTTGACTTCCAATGGATGCCCAGACTTGAGGGAGGCCGGGCCCCAGTCGACGGTCAGGACGCTTTCGGGCCGGGCGATCTCGAAGATATTCCGGCCGAGGAGTTCCCGGCTCTGTTCGTGGGAGATGAAGAGGATGGTTCCCTCCTTGTCCACGGTCAAAACGATGTCCTGCATGGCCTCCAGAAGGCTGTTCAGGAACTCGCGTTGTTGGACGGCCTCGTTTTCCAGTTCGGCCAGTTGGGTGATATCCTCGGCCAGGGCGATGATTTCGAGACGGCCGTCCAGAATGACCTTGTGGGCGTTGATGTACATGCAGGTCGTCTTGGGAGCGACCCCGGCCCCGAGGGGGCAGAAGAGTCTGTTGAAAGTGGCTGCCTTGGAGCCGGTCAGAAAGGTGTCCCAATGAGGATCGGGAGGAATTTTGGCCGCTGAGGAGATGGCCGGCCAGAACGCGGCTCCGTCCACGGACCGGGAGAAGAAGGATCTGAAACGCTCGTTAGCCTGAAGGATGCGGCCGTCGCCGTCCAGTCTGGCCACGCCCACTGGAAGGATGTCGAGGGTCCTAGCCTTGGATTCCATGGCCGCGTGCTGGAGATAGTAGAATGAGAAGGCGTGGCCGAAGAAGCGGAAATAGAGATTGATCTCTCTCTCGAGAGCGGTGGAGGCTGTTGGACTCTCGTGCCGGAATTCAGCCAGCTTCAGTCCTCCGGACTCGGCCGAATGACCAGGCTCGGACAGGCCCCAGGCCACCCGGTCGACCTGGGGAAAGACTTCGATATTCGGATTCCCGGTCGGGCCGGTCTGGCGGAAAAGCTTCCAGACCGCGGCGTTCGGCTCGAAGAGGAGGAGTTCCCAGTTCTCCAAGCCCCAATTCCAGCGAAAGTGATTGGCCATGGCCGAGGCGATAGCCGGGAGGCCGCCCTGCATGCTCTGAATTTCCATGCACTGGAAGTAGAAGGTCTGCATGGCCTGGATGGAGTAGTCGTAGAGACGACTGGACAGCCCCGCGGGATCAAGATCCAGGGTAGTGCACATGGCCTTGAAGCGTTCAGTGCAGACCTCCCGGGCCTTGGCAACTTCCGTGCGGTCCAGTCCAGTCACCGAGGCCAAAAGGGATTGGAATTGGAACAGGGGTTCGGGTCGCTCCAGGGCGGAGAATTCGACCTCGGCCCAGCGCGTGGCCAGGGCCACGGACTGGGAAAAAGGATCCAGTTCCTGGATGCGGTTCAGTTCATGGTGCTTGAGGATGCTGTCGTAGCAGAAATCCGGCAGGTTCCACTCGTCGAGGAGAATCTGGGTCAGGACCGGGTGAGTATGGCCGAGCATTGATTTTTCCTGCTCGAACTGGCCGCTGCGCAGGGTGATGATGTCGTCGCCGTTGTCGAACAGAGAGACGCAGGTCTCGGAGGAGGCGCAGAGCAGAAGGATGGAAAGGTCCTTGAGCAGGGCGCAGATGTAGGCCATGCCGGCCTTTTCCGGGGCCAGATCCAAGGCCAGATGTTCGGCGGCAATGGCCGACCAGATGATCATCCGCCAGTTGTTGTACGGGTCGGTGCCCTTCCGGGCCATGAAGGCCTTGGTGTTTTTTTGAAACGACAGGGACAGGGCGATTTTGAGAATTTCCTTGTTCCCGAGGACGACCGTGGCCCGCTGAATGTCGGCGATTTTATGAGCCTGTCCGTAGATCGGGGAGTTGGCCAGGGAGAGGATTGTGGACGTAAGACCTGGGTCCATTCCGATCAGTTCTCCGATCCGCTTCAGATCGGGATCGGGGTTGACCAGTTCCTTGAGGAGTTTGGTGGTCACCGGGGGAAAGACCGAAGCCAGTCCCTTGCGGAGGGTGGTGAGGACGATATCGGACATTTATCGTTGGCGGGTTGTGATGTATTGGGCCATTTGAGCCAGGATTCGGGCTTCGGAGCCGGAGGCGAACGCCGGAAGTGCCTTCAGGGCAACGGCAATGTATTCTTCAGCCTGTGTTCTTGTCTTTCCGGAAAAACCACCTTTGTCAATAGCATCGGCCAGGGAGCCCAGGGTTTGATGGTCCAGGCGCCGGGAGGTGATTTCGGCCACGAGTTCGTTTCGGACCTCAGACTCCAGGGTCTTGAGGTAGAGGATCGCCGGCAGGGTCAACTTTCCCTCCCGGAGGTCCGTTCCGGCGGGCTTGCCCAGATGTTCGGAATCGGCCTCGAAGTCAAGGGCGTCGTCCACGAGCTGAAAGGCGATGCCCACGTGGCGGCCGAACTCCCGGGCCGCGGCGCGGGCCTGGTCGTCCCTTCCGGCCAGAATGGCCCCGAATTCGGCAGCGGCCTGGATCAGAAAGGCGGTCTTGCCGATGATGATTTTGAGGTAGTCGTCCTCGGAGAAGTCGGGGATTCGGCCCTGGGCGATTTCCAGCATCTCCCCGACGGCCGTCTCCTGGATGGCCTCGGAGACGCACTCGGTCAGGGCCGGGTTGCCGGTCCGGGCCACGATACGATTGGCCAGGGCCAGGAGGACGTCCCCAGCCAGGACGGACTCGGTCAGGCCGAATTCAAGGTGGGTGCTGGCCTGGCCTCGGCGGGTTTCGGCGTGGTCCAGGATGTCGTCATGGATGAGCGTTGCCGAGTGAAAAAGCTCCAGGGCCGCTGCCAACGCGTGGAGGTCGGGACCGTCGTACCCACCCGCCCGGGCCGAAAGGATGACCAGAAGAGGCCGCAGTCGTTTGCCTCCGGCCAGGAGAACATGCTCGGCCACCGGTCGGACCAGGGGGTGCAGGCCGGCGAGGGCCTGGCGGATGGAGGCCTCAATGGGCTCTTTTTCGCGCAAAAGGTAGGCTTTGAGTTCTTTCATGGCCGTAGGTGGTTGGGGTGGGCCGGGTCCGCCTCAAAGGCCCTTGGGGCGTCCGGAAGCAGGGAGCCGAGGAGTTCTAGGGCGTGTTTGCCGGTCGGACCCATATCCAGAGACAGATTATTGACGTAGGCATCAATGTGGGCCTTTAGAGTTGAGTCGTCCAATTCCCGAGCCAGTGCCCGGACCAGAGGCATGACCGTTTCCGGGTTTCGGCGGGCAAACTCGAGGCTCGCCGCGAACAGGGAGTCCACGCTACGAATCCGGGATGGACCGAGGCCCGTCGCGGCTACACAGACTCCCAGGGGTAGGGGAAGACCCGAACTGCGTTGGGCCCACCATTGCCCAAGATCGACCAAAAGCTCAAGTCCGAGGCGGGAGTGGACCAGGGCCGTTTCGTGGATGAGGAGCCCGGCATCGACCCGGCCGTCGAGGACTGCCCCAGGCACGAGGTCGAAGCGCATGGGCACGGGCTTGAAATCGTGACTCAGAGCGGACCGGGCCAGGGCGAAGGCCGTGGTGGACAGGCCCGGCACAGCCATGGTTTTCGGGTTTTCCGGGCCCTGGGGCAGGATCACGATCCGCGGTCCCTGGCCAAGGCCGAAGGCCCCGCCCGAGGCCAGGAGGGTCCAGTCGGGGCCGAGGCGCAGGGCCTGGACGGCGGAAATCTTGATCACGTGGGCCCGGGCCTGAACGGCCATGTCGTTCAGTTCGGCAATGTCTGACCACAGGCAGGCGAGATCGTCTCTGGCCAGACCCGGATGTTCGACCAGACCCATGATCCAGGAGGCGTGAATCCATGTGTCGTTGGGACAGGGGGAGATGGCGGCGGTCAGGAGCATGGTTGACTTCGCCCGGGGATCAGGTGTTGCCGGATGGCGGAAAGCCGGTTCAGGGCCGGGTGCAGTGCCCAGTCCTCGGGCCGTCGGCTGCCGACGAGATTGGAGACCGTTCGAATTTCCAGAAAGGGGATGCGCCGACCGGCGCAGACCAGGGCCAGGGCGAAGCCTTCCATGTTCTCCAGGAGGGCATCGTAGAGCTTTGACAGGTGACGTGCCCGCTCAGGGGTTCCGGTCACCCCGGCCACGGTCAGGCTGGGGCCTCGTTTCCATTCGGGATCGAGGGCCAGACCCATGTCCCGGGCGGCCCGGTCCGGGTCAAGGTCCAGGCGGTCCCATACCGGTCGGCCGTCGATTTGGGCCAGGGCGAAGCCAAGGGCCTCGGGGTCCAGTCCGGAGTCCGTGTACAGGCCGAATTCGGGCCAGATCTCGTGCTCGACGACGACGGTCTTCCCCAAGGCTGCCCGAACCGTGGAAAAGGTTCCGGCCACCCCGAGATTGACGACTCCGCAGACGGATGGATTGACGGCCAGAAAGGCGGCCAGACCAGCGGCGGCGTTGACGGGGCCGATGCCGGTGATCAGGCTTGTGGAGCTGGACGGGCCCGACAGGGGGCGGTCCGAGTCGAAGGTGGCTCGATGTTCGGACGCGGTGGCCAGGGCAAAGACGATCATGGGCAAGTTGGCCGGATTCCTAAAGGCGCCAAAAGGCCAGGCCCCGGTCCCGCAGGGGGGCAGGATCGAAAAATGCCTTGATGTCCACGATCACGCCGCGATGGGCTCGGGCAAACATGGCCTCGATTCGGTCCGGGGCCAGGGGCTTGAATTCGTCGTGGCCCACGGCCAAAACAAGGCCGTCGAGGTCGTGGAACTCGCTCATGTCCACGAGGTCGAGGGTGTACTCCCGGCGGGCCTCATCCGGATCGGCCAGAGGGTCGTGGATCAGAACCTCAACTCCGTAGTCGCGCAGTTCTCGGACCAGGTCGGCGACCTTGCTGTTGCGAAGATCCGGGACGTTTTCCTTGAAGGTCAGCCCAAGGACTCCAACCCTGGCTCCCATGACCCGGCATTGGCGGCGGATCAATTCCTTGACGGTCCGCTCGGCCACGTACTTGGCCATGCCGTCGTTGATGCGTCGACCGGCCAGGATGACCTGGGGATGGAAGCCCAGGGACTCGGCCAGGAAGGTCAGGTAGTAGGGGTCCACGCCAATGCAATGACCGCCGACCAGGCCGGGCCGGAAGGGCAGGAAATTCCATTTGGACCCGGCGGCCTGAAGGACCTCGAGGGTGTCGATGCCCAGATGGTCGAAGATCTGGGCCAGCTCGTTCATCAGGGCGATGTTCAGGTCGCGCTGGGTGTTCTCAATGACCTTGGCCGCCTCGGCGACCTTGATGCTTGAGGCCCGGTGGATGCCGGCCGTGACCACCCGTCCGTAGACTCGGGCCAGGAGATCGGCTGTTTCGGGGTCCTGTCCAGCCACGATTTTGACGATGGTTTCCAGGGTGTGGACCCGGTCGCCGGGATTGATACGTTCCGGGGAGTAGCCAACCTTAAAGTCTGTTCCGCAGGATAGGCCCGATTCGGTTTCCAGGATGGGCACACAGACGTCCTCGGTGACCCCAGGGTAAACCGTGGACTCGTAGACCACGACGCTCCCGGCGGACATGGCCCGTCCGACGGTGGTCGTGGCGCTTTGGACCGGACCCAGGTCGGGTCTGCGATTTCCGTCGATGGGGGTCGGCACGGCCACGATGATCAGTCCGCATCCGGCCATGGTCGAGGGATCGGCCGTGAATTCGATGGGGGCCCGTGACAGGCGCTCGCCATCGACTTCCAGGGTCGAATCCCTTCCGGACCGGAGGGCCTCGATGCGGAGGGCTGAGATATCGAATCCGACTACCCGGAAGTGTTCGGAGAGGGCCACGGCCAGGGGCAGTCCGACGTAGCCCAGACCGACAACTCCGATGGCGCTGGTTCGGTTTTCAAGGTGTTCGAAAGTGATCATTTTCGGTTCTCCTCGTCGGCTGGCCGTCCACCCAGACTTGGCGCGAGCCCTGGACAAGGCTCGGACCGGAAGCGTAGGAGAGCGGCCATGAGTTTCAACCTGTCAATTTTCCTTTGTGGTCTCGGACTGGCCCTCATCCTTGAGGGCCTACCCTATTTCCTATGGGCCGAAAAAATGCCCGTAATTTTGCGGACCATGGCCGAACAGCCTCCCGGCAGACTCAGAATTCTGGGCCTGTGCGCTATCCTGTCCGGGTTGGCGGTCGTGTTCATGGGCCGTTCCCTGCACTGAACGGAACCGTTTCCGTCGCCGGGGCTTTGAGGGCCGTGTGCAGGAAGACGATGCCCGAGGTCATGGGGGTGTAGGTCACGTCGGCGAAACCGCTTTCGAGTATTTCTCCGGCCAGGAGGCTTTCGTCGGGAAAGGCGGCGATGGTCTCGGCCAGGTAGCGGTAGGCCGTGGGGTCCCTGGAGACCACTGCCCCGATCCGGGGGAGGATGTACCGAAGATATAGATTGTAGATGCCCCCCCAGATTCGTCGGCGTCCGGTGCCGAATTCAAGGACGCAAAGCCGACCGCCGGGTTTGAGGATGCGCAAGATTTCGGCCCAGGCCTGGGCACGGGGTTGGATGTTCCTGATGCCGAAGGCGATGGTCGCGGCATCGGCGCAGGCGTCGGGCAGGGGCAGAACTCTGGCGTCGGCCAGGACAGCCCGGATGTTCGAGTGATGGGATGGCGGGATTTTCTTCAAGCCCTGACGGAGCATGGCTCCGGCCACGTCCATGGCCAGGACCCGGGTCCGAAGGTTTGTCTGGGCCAAGGCCAGGGAGACGTCCAGGGTTCCGGCCGCGAGGTCGACGAAGACCGGACCCTGGCCTGCGGCCTTGACCAATCGGCGGCGCCAGACCCGGTCGAGCCCCAGACTGAGGACCCGGTTGAGCAGATCGTAGCGGGCGGCGATGCCATCGAACAGCCCGGCGATGCGGGCGTCCCGCTCCGGATGGCTCATAGGTCCCGGTCTTCCGGGTTGTCGGCGGAGTTGGGGGTCTGGTCTTCCAGGGTCCTTAGAACTTCCCGGTAGATGGGTCCGAAGTGCTCCTGAAAGTTGGCCGGGGAAATACGTCCGGTCTCCACGAACTTGACCACGATCTCCTTGGCCACTTGCAAGGCCAGCTTGCGGTCCTGATCCATCATGCCTCCGGACCGGAAAAATGTCAGGCCGGCCCGTCCCGTTGAAAAAAACCGCCCGGGGGGAAATGGGTCTGGCCATGCCAAACGACAAACCGGGCGGCCGGAAGGAAGAACCCTTGAAGCCCTCCCCTCCTGAAAAAAGACTTTTTATCACGGAGCCGGGCGGGAGTCGAGCGATCCGGCAGACCGAAAAAAAGGCCGGGAACGCGTCCCCGGCCTGTGTGTCGCTTTGAGACGAGGAGGAATCAGCCCTTGAGGGCGGCGATCTCCTCGCGCAAGATGCGGGCCGCGGCGTCCGGAATCAAACGCTCAAGTTCGACACGCAGTTTTTCGGTGACGGCGGCCTCGATGGCTTCGGCGGATGGCGCGGCGGCAAGAGCCCGAACCTCTGACTGCAGGGCTTCCCGCTGATCCGAGAGTTCCTGGATTTGGGACTTGAGGGCCTGTATCTCGCCCTTGAGACCGTCCCTCTCGTTTCGACATTCGTCGAGACCTGTCTGTATCTCGTTCCGGATTTCGGCCGAGACGGCCTCGACGTCGGGAATGGCAGGCGGTTCGGGCAAATTTTCTCTGATCAGGGCGACGAGTTCATCGTTGGTGGGGATGGGCAGGGCCTGGACCCGTTCCTTCAAGGAGTCAATGTCGGCGGCCAGAGGCCCTGTCTTTTCCTCGGCCACGGACTTCTCAATGGTTTCGACCTTTTCCCGCAGGGCTGCGAGATCTTCAGCCAGGGGTGCGATACCGTCCTCGGCGGAGGGAGCGGCCTGCTCCGTGGCGGCCAGCCGTTCATGCATGGCGTCCAAGTCGGCACGCAGGGACTGAAACTCCTCGATGCTCACTCCCGGGACGCGGGCCGATTCATCGAGCATTCCGCGCATGTCGGCGTCCGGTTCAGGGCCGGACTCCTCGTCCAGGCCGGAGATGAGGTTCTCGAGTTCCCCGAGCTTGACCTCCTCGCCGAGTTTTTCGAGTTCGCGTTCCTCGTCGGTCAGCGCATCCTCGGCTTCGGGCTTCGGAAGATCCACTTCGAGGTCCGGTGTCGACTCAGGCTCGGGCAGGTCGACGGAGAATTCGGGCTCAGGCTCGGGCAGGGCAGGTTCCTCCGGGGCCGCATCGGTCTCCAGGCTCAGATCGATCTCGGCATCCAAATCCAAGACTGCGGATTCGGGCAGATCCGCCGTGACATCGGAGGCCTTGGTATCCGGGCGGTCGTCATCAAGATCCTTGAACAGGGCGTCGATGTCTAGATCCTCGCCAAAGGCTTCCTGGGTGTCATCCGGCTTGGAGTCGTCAAGCAGGTCCTTGAACTCGGTGTCCAGATCGTTTTCGCCGAGGACGTTTTCGACCGGGAAGTCGTCAGGAGCGTCTTCCTCAATGATTTCAGTCAATTCAAAAACATCTTCGTCCTGGATTTTTTCCTTGCTGGTCATGAGAACCCCTCGATGGCTGCTGGAGACAAACGGGACAGGCGTAGCGGAGGCGGGCCTGTCCGGGCCAGAAATCGAATAAAAAACTAGACCCGGGGATGGCCCCTGTCAATCATTGTCTGCCGCCGAAAGGCGATGTGCAGTGTGCAAGCCTCTTGACCTTATGAATGTGATGTCTAAAATTAGCTTCAAGGCCGCAGGAGGCGGCTGTTTCGGCCCGGTGGCAAAACCCCGGACCGTTTTTTTTCTCGAACGTAAAGGCAACGCGAGGAGGCGCATATGATCGAAGCCCAAGGCCTGTGTATGCGATACGGGCCAGTGACCGCCCTGGAAGACTGCAGCTTCGACGTCCGCAAGGGCGAGATCGTCGGGCTGCTGGGGCCCAACGGGGCGGGCAAGTCAACGGCCATGAAGATTTTGACCACCTTTCTCTACCCGACCTCGGGAACGGCCACGGTGGCCGGACACGATGTCTTGACCGAACCTCTGGAGGTTCGGAGGCGGATGGGAGCCCTTCCGGAGAACCTGCCCCTGTATTCCCGGCTGGAGGTCGGGGAATACCTGAAATTCGTGGCCCAGGCTCGGGGCGTCACGGGAAAAACCTTGGCCTCCCGCATGGCCTGGGTCCTGGAGCGGACCGGTCTGGGAGTCATGTACTATCGGCCCATCGGGGAGCTCTCCAAGGGCTATCGGCAACGGACGGCCCTGGCCCAGGCCCTGATCCACGACCCTGATGTCATTATCCTTGACGAGCCGACCACGGGGCTGGATCCCCATCAGATTCTGGACATCAGAAAACTCGTCAAGGAACTGGCGGCAGATAGGACGGTTCTTTTCTCGACCCATATTCTTCAGGAAGTGGAGGCCATCGCCGACCGGATCGTCATCATCAGCCAGGGCCGGATCGTGGCCGCCGGCTCCCTGGCAGAACTGACGGGTCAAGCCGGGCTGCAGCCCGGAGTGGAAATCGTCATCCGGGCCGAGTTCGACTCGGCGCGCGAGTCCCTGGAACATTGTGTCCCGGGCTGTTCGGTGGACCTGGCCCGGGTCGAGGGAGAGTGGTCCTGCATCCGTCTCCAGGGGGAAGAACCGGCCCTGGTCTGCTCGGCAGTCTACCGGGAGGCGGTCAGCCAGGGTTGGGACCTCCGGTCCATCAGACCCGAACCCGTGAGCCTGGAATCGGTTTTTCTGGCCCTGACCAGGGCTGAGAAACCGGCCGCGGCCGAAGGAGGGAAGGCCCATGCGTAGCGTCGGAACCATATTCCGGAAGGAATTGGCCGGGTACTTCAATTCGGCCATTGGGTACATCTATCTCATCGTCTTCGTTCTCTTGACCAGCGGGTTGTTCGTGACCGGGTTCTTCGAGTTTCCCATGGCCGAGATGCGAAGTTTCTTCACGATTTTGCCCATCGTCTTCTGCGTGTTTCTGCCGGCGGTGACCATGCGGCTCTGGGCCGAGGAGCGGGCCGAGAACACTCTGGAGATGCTTTTGACCCTGCCGGTCGGGCCCCTGACGGTGATTATGGGCAAGTACTTGGCCGGGCTGGCCTTCTTGGCCTTTGGCCTAATCGCAACCCTGACGGTTCCGATCATGCTGTACTCGCTCGGTTCTCCGGACATGGGCCAGATTGTGGCCTCCTATGCCGGGGCCCTGCTGCTCGGAGCTTTCTTTTTGGCTCTAGGGCAGCTCGTTTCCGGGTTCGCCCGGGACCAGATCGTGGCCTTTGTATGTTCCTTGCTGGCCTGTTTCGGACTCTACCTCCTGGGAACCGATTTCATCGCATCGGCCCTAGACGGCTGGGCTGCGGGTCTGGGCTCGACTCTGCGTGATCTTCTGGGAGTCACCGGGCACTACCTTGATTTCACTCGGGGCGTGGTTGAAACGGCCAATATCCTCTACTTCGTGGTTTGGATATCGCTCTTTTTGATCCTCAACGGGATGTACATCGAGGGTCGCGGCCGACGGACGGCCAAGGCGACCATGGCCGCGGCCACAACCCTGGCTCTGGGTATCGGGCTTAGTTTGAACGCCATGCTGGCCGACACCAGTCTGGGCCGCTTCGATCTGACCGAGAACAAGATTTACACCGTGAGCGATGGATCCAAGCGGATTCTGTCCCGGCTGGATGCCCCGGTTCAGGTCAAGTACTACGTCACCCCTGCCTCGGAGATGCCCACCGAGCTCAAGAATCTCGAGCGGGACGTTATGGACAAGCTCAGGGAGCTCAGGGTGGTCAGCGGGGGCCAGGTCAACTTCGAACGGGTCCATATGCGGGCGGCCAACGTCCTTCAGGATCCCGGGGCCGAGGCAGCCAACGAGGACCCCATGGAGAAGCGCATGCTTCAGAAGGGGGTCGAGCCTTTTTCGGTCCAGGCCACACGACGGACCGGCGCGGTCAGCAATCTGATCTATTCCTCCATCGGCGTGGCCTACAGGGACAAGAGCGAGGAGATTCTGGGCGGCATCGTGCCCAATACCCTGCCGGATCTCGAGTACGCTCTGGTGTCCTCCATTTTCCGCCTGTCCAGGGATAAGACCCCCAAGGTCGGAATCTTCGGCCCGGCCGAAAGGTATTCCATGGTTGGCAGTCTCCTGCAGCAGGAACAGTATCAGGTCGTGCCCGTGGCCCTGACCAAGGACTCGCCATTGCCCGAGGACTTGGACGTTCTGCTTCTGCTTGATCCCCAGGGACTTGACGAGCGCCAGAAATGGGAGATCGGCCGGGCCCTGGCCCGAGGCCAGAAGACGGTCATGGCCGTGCAGACCAACCGCTGGGACTACAGCATCACCCAGGGTCGGCTCAATGTGAACCGCATCCCCCAGAATCCGAACGTAAACGACGTGGTCCAGGAGTACGGGTTCCGGTTCGATGACCAGGTCCTCATGGACGACAACAATGCCCCCATCCGGGTCGCCCGCAACCAGTTGGAACAGATGTTCGGCGGGGGTATCAATCTGACACTGCCCATGCAGATCCTCATAGGCCGCGAGACCATGGCCGTCGATGATCCGCTGATGGCCAGGATTCAGGCCATCTTTCTTCTTTGGGGCGAGCGGGTCGTCGTGGAGGAGGACGTTCTGGCCAAGCACGGCCTGAGCCACCAGGTTCTGGCCTCCACCGGAGAGCGGTCCTGGCTGGTGCCTCCAGCCCAGACCCTCCAGCAGTTCCAGGTCAAGGCTCCTGACGATGGACTCAAGTCCTATCCGGTCCTGACCAGGATCAGCGGGATCTTCCCGGATCTCCAGGAGGGCAAGCCCGTGCCGCCGTGGCCCGGCGAGGAGAATCTGAATGCGACCCTGGCCGAGCCGGTGGCCGGCGTGGCCGGCGAGGTCCTGGCCATAGGCGGGGCCGAGCTTTTTGCCGACGGGCTCATGAGTACCAACGGAGACCTGTTGCTCAATTGCGTCGACTCGCTGGCCCAGGGCACGGACCTCATCCAGGTTCGAAAAAGTCAGGTCGAGAGTCGATATATCCTGAACGTCACCACGGCCCAGACGGCCTGGTGGAAGGCGGTGAACTTCGTGTTGGTGGCAGCGGTCCTCGTCGGGATCGGACTGGTTCGCTTCGCGTATCGCCGACGAAGGCGGGCCGCCCACCCGGGCGGGTTCGACGGCAGTCTGTAGACGAGCTATCCAGGAGGACACCATGAATAGAAAACTCGTGATTTTGGTCTTTGTCTTTGTGGCCGTGGCGGCCGCCCTGCTGATTCGGAAGACAATCAGCAAGACTCCGGACCTGACGACCTACGAGGACTTGGCCGTGTTTTTTCCGGCTGGATCCTCAGAGGCCGACGTCCGGGAGATCGTTCTGAGGGTTGGCGACAATGCCAATGCCACGGCCAGGATCGTCCGCCAAGGTGAGGAATGGATTCTGCCTGAGATGTACGACGCTCTGGCCGACGAGCATCAGGTCCGGGAACTCATTCGGATGGCCCGGGAACTGCGCGGTGAATTCCGGGCCGAAGACAAGGCCCTGCTGGCCGATTTCGGCCTGGTGGAAGGCCCGGAGTCCAAAGGGTTTCGGATGATCGGAACCTCCGGCCAGACGCTGCTCGACATCCAGGTGGGCAAGGGTGACGGACGAAGCGCCTTTGTTCGAAGGCCCGGGGAGGACCGGGTCTATGTGGTCCAGGGGAACATCCTATTCCAGACGGGCCTGAACAGGGATTCGCTGGATCGGAGCCGTTGGATGAACCGCAATCTGACGGTTCTGCCCCAGGATTCGGCCCAGGAAATCATCCTGGTCGGTCCGGATGGCACGGTTACCTTGACGGCCTTCACCCCCGAACAGGCGGAAGGGGCCAACGCAACGGTGCCGATGCTCGACGGCAAGAACTGGCGGGCGGATCTCGACACTTGGACAGAGGAGCAGTCCATGACTGCAGCCAAATTCATTGAGAGCGCCCTTGCCCTTATGCACGTCGATGAGGCCGTGGACCCGGCCCGGAAGGCCGAGCTCGGTCTGGAAGAACCTGAATACCTGGTCCGGGTCAGGACCTGGGACCGGACCGTAGAGATCGCCGGAACCAAGAGCGGCGAGGAGTTTTTTGTCGAAATTCTCGGGAAGCCCCGGGTGTACCGTGTCAGCGGGTCGGTTTTCGGCCGGGTATTTCCCGACAAAGATTCTTGCGGGCATTGACCGCGACAAACGCGCGAATGATCAGCGCCGGGCCAGGAACATTTCCCGGCCCGGCTGGCAAGGATAGGTCATGTACACCGGGGTGAACCATCTGGCCCTGACGACCACGGACATGGAGGCCACAATCCGCTTCTGGCGCGATTTGCTTGGGCTACCCCTGGTGGCCGGTCTGGGGGAGCGGGGATACCGTCAATACTTCTTTTCCCTGACGGACAGGGACATGGTCGCCTTTTTCGAATGGCCGGAAGGCCGGAGACCGTCCCTCAAAGATCACGGGGTTCCGACCCGGGAGCCTTTGGCCTTTGACCACGTTTCCATCGGGGTGGAGTCCGACGATGATCTCTGGGTTCTCAAGGATCGGTTGGAGGCGGCCGGATTCTGGGTCTCGGAGGTCATGGACCACGGTTTTATCCATTCCATCTATTCCTTCGACCCCAACGACATCCCCATCGAGTTCAGCTCCCCGGTCCGGGGCGTGGATCTGCGAACCCGACCGGTGATGGCCGACCGGAATCCGGTTCCGGCCGCCCTGGAAGGACCGATGCCCAGACCGGAGCCTTGGCCAAGGCCCGAGCCGTTCCCGGGGAGTGAGCGAGCCGTGTACCCAGGTGAAGGGTTGAGCCTGTTGAACCAAACCGGAAAGCCACGTCAGAGCGAAGATCCTCAGGACACGATTTCGTAGCTGCTCATGGTCACCGGGGCGTTCAGGCTGTCCAGAACCCGTTCCAGGAACACGCCTTCTCGGGCCGGGGTGCCGTGGCCGAAGGTGGTCCGGATGGCCAGGGCCACGAACTGGACGGCTCGGTCCAGGGCGATGGGCAGGCTGTCTCCCTGGAGGATGGCCCCGGTCAGGACGCTGGCGAAGATGTCGCCCGTGCCCGGGTAGCTGGTGGGCACGTAGGTGCAGGATACCCGCCACATGCGACCGGTGGCCCGGTCATAGGCCAAGACGGCCGAGCCTTCGGACAGTCCCTGGACCGGAACGCTGGTGACGACCACCCGACGAGGGCCGAGAGCAGAGAGATCCTCCAGCCAGCCCCGGACCCTGTCCGGCCTGGGCGGAACGGCAGGGTTGTGACCCAGAAGCAGGGCCGCCTCGGTGACGTTGGGGGTGATGAGATCGGCCTTGGCCACCAGACGGCGCATTTCAACGACCATTTCCGCGGGCATGGTGGCGTAGAGGCGGCCGTCGTCGCCCAGAACCGGGTCCACGACCACGATCTGGTCGTCCCGGCGGAAATCGTCGATGAAGTTTTCGACCATGCAGATCTGGCGGACGGAACCCAAAAACCCGCTGTAGATACAGTCGAATGCCAGGCCCAGGGATTTCCAGTGGGCGATGAACCCGGGCATGTGTTCGGTCAGGTCCACGAAACGGTAGCCCTCAAACCCGCCGGTATGAGTGGACAGGACGGCCGTGGGCAGGGAACAGACCTGGATGCGCATGGCCGAAAGAATGGGGATGACGGCAGCCAAGGAACCCCCTCCGAAGCCGGAGAGATCGTGGATGGCGGCCACCCGGGTCACGGGTCTGGGCATGTCGGTTTCCTCGTTATCGGCCGACCGGCCGAAGGGTTTTTCAGCGTCAGCAGCCGGGCTGGCCGTGGTTTCCGCAACAGGTCTTGAGACGAAGAATCTTGACGGCCATGTTCCGAAGGACGAGAAGAAGTTTTCGGGACAGGGGCATGGGCCGACGGATATTGGTCAGGGCTGCTTTCAGGTCCGGGCGTTCGGGCGTGCACATGCGGTCAGATTCAGCCCGGGGTGAGGGGTCTGTCAACCTTTGCAGGCAACTCTTGATCCATCAGGATTTTGAAACGGTCAACCAAGGCGTTAGATCGCCAGGGGGCATTCGATCATGAACCTCAAGATGATGTCTATCGTGTCGATGTGTGTGGCCCTGGCCCTGGCCATTTCCGCCCAGGTCTCGGCCATGACACCCGACGAGGCGTTGACCATGCTTCAGGAAGGCAACGCCCGGTACGTCGCCGGGAAGTCCATTCATCCCCGTCAGGATGCCGGGCGGAGAGCCGAAACGTCCGATATGGGGCAGTATCCACAGACTACCATTCTGGCTTGTTCAGATTCCCGAGTACCGGTGGAGATACTTTTCGACCAGGGCCTGGGTGATCTGTTCGTCGTCCGGGTGGCCGGGAACGTGGCTGACGTGGACGAAGTCGGAACCATCGAATATGGGGTTGAGCATCTGCACACCCCTTTGGTGGTCGTCCTGGGGCACACCCATTGCGGAGCGGTGACGGCCGTGGTCGAGGGGACCCAGGTTCACGGCAATATCATGCTTCTGGTGGACAACATCGTCCCGGCCGTGGAAAAGGTCCGGGCCGAGCGACCTGATCTCTCCGGAGATGATCTGGTGTCGGCGACGGTGGAGGCCAATGTCTGGAAGGCCATCGAGGACCTTTTGAAGTCCAGCCGGGCGACGGCCAAATTGGTCCAGGGCGGAAACCTGAAGGTGGTCGGAGCCGTCTACGACATCGAAACCGGGGAGGTGGAGTGGCTGGGTGAGCATCCCGACCAGGACGCACTGCTGATCGCGGCGGCCTCGTCAAGGATCGTCCGCAATGCCGGGTCAGAGGTCGTTCAGGATGACGAGTCCGCGATCGTTCCGGAAACGAATGAGGCCGGGACGTCTGGCGACTCCAAAGAGGAAGGTAGCGGTGGTCTGCTGCTTCTGGCGAGTTTTTTGGCTTTGATCGGGCTGGTTTTTCTGTTGAAAAGACTGGTCCTGAGCGATTAGTTTGTCAGTTCGCTGAAAAACTCCCAATTGCTACGCCGCCGCAAAAAGTTCAAACTCTTGCGTATGAATAACTACGCTTTGTCATCGAACTTTTTTCTCCTTGCACTTGGGGTTTTTGAACGAACTGTGGATAAGGACTTTTTCAATACTCAGCTATGATGCTGCCATGGGTTGACACTGACTTCGCCCTGGTATTGCCGATTCCTTGTGAGTGCCGAGAGGCCTAGCCGAGGTGCCAGGAGAGCATGAAATCCATGGCAAAGATCAGTCCGGTGTAGATCTGGACCAAAGCCAGTATGATCACGACGACATTGGCTGCCCCGTGGACGAGTGGGAGCTTGGGGCGCTTGCCTTTGTACCGGTTCATGAGCCAACCCGAGGC
>RZZR01000019.1 GCA_009929795.1 Deltaproteobacteria bacterium
CCAGTGGCCGGATCAGGGGTATTCGTAGCGCGCAGTTCACAATTGGCTACGAAAATAATACCATTACCGCCACAGGTACGGCTCAGGTCGCTGCCCCCGGTATTCGCCAGGCTGGGTTGAGTATGACCTATTCCGAGGCCGAGGGCTTGACGATCGGCGGGACGCTGCAACTCGGCGAGGTGCCCGGCCTGCGCAGCGGTAGCCTGGAGGCCCAGATCCAGCGGAAGCCCGACGGCAGTTATAAGGTGAGCGCAGCCGGCACCGCTCAGCCCAATATCCCCGGTGTTAGCTCGCAGGTGCGCCTGAGCTACGACGACGGCATTTTTGATGCGAATGTGACCGCCCAGTACAGCCGCGGTATGCTCAGGGGCGAGCTCACGGTCGGCGCGACCAACCGGCCGGTCGATCCCGAGAACAATCAGCCGGTGGGCGAACCCGATCCCGCCCGGGTACGGGCCTATGGCGGCGGCCAGGTGACAGTGCAACTGGCACCCTGGTTGCAGGGGACGGTCGGTATTCGCCTGCTGGAGAACGGCGAGATCGAGCTGCGCGGCGAGATCGGGCTGCCCAATACGGTCGATCTGTTCCCGCGCCGCGCAATCGAAAAGAATATCTTTGCGATCAATATCGATATCCCGATTGTCGGTGTCGCGGTGGCCGGGCAGCGCATCGGCATTTTCGCCACTATCGGCGGCGGCCTCGATGCGAGTGCCGGCTTTGGCCCCGGCCAACTGCGCGAACTCAGCCTGGGCATTACCTATAATCCCGACCACGAAGATCAGACCCATGTCACTGGGCGCGGCCAGTTGTATGTGCCCGCCGACGCCGGGTTGCGCCTGTTTGTGCGCGGCGGCCTTGGTGCTGGTATCCCGATTGTTAGCGCTACGGCCGGTCTGGAGGTGAGCGGCCAGTTGGGCTTGCAAGGGGCCCTGGAGGCGAATGTCAATGTGGATTGGACGCCCGCAACCGGGCTTGAGATCAACGCCAATGCCGGGATTTTTGTCGAGCCGCGCTTGCGTTTGAGTGTCGATGCTTTTGTTGAGGTAACGGCTGATCTGCTGCTTACGGAGGTGGAGTTGTACAGCGAGCGCTGGAACCTGGCTAGTGTTGAGTATGGCAGCAATCTGCGCTTCGGGATCAATTTCCCGATCCACTATCGCGAGGGCGAGCCATTCGATATCTCGCTTGATGATGTGCAGTTCACGCTGCCCAATATTGATGCCCGCAGCGTGATCAGCAGTGTGCTGGCTGAATTTTAAAGGAATCGTCCAATGATCGATCAGCACAAACCGCAACCCCAATCGCCCACGCTGAGGCATATTAACCGCGGGGCGATCTTGCATGTGAACGGCGACCTGGAGGGTGCGCGTGAGCAGTACGAGCAGGCGCTTAGTCTCGAGCCCGCGAATGCCACCGCCTTGAATAACCTGGGCTTTGTGTTGGCCCAACAGGGGCAGTTATCCGAGGCGATGCAGTGCTACGAGCGCGCAATTGCCCTGGCGCCTGAACGCAGCACCGCCTATAGCAATCTGGGCAACGCCTATGCGCTGCTCGCTGATTACGAGCGGGCGCTGCAACTCCAGCGCGAGGCGATCAAGCGCGATCCGGCCAATCTCACGGCCCTCGATAACCTGGCCCAGCTACTGATGCGCGCCGGCCAGTATGCCGAGGCTGCCGCGGCCTGGCAGCAGTATCTGCACCAGCAACCCGCCGACGCACGCATCCTTACCAGCCTGGCGATAGTGCAGGCTGCCCAGGGCCGGCTCGACGACTCCTTCAATCCGCCTGACGGCTTCCTTCTTCTGGAAAGCCCCATCGGCGGCCAGGCCGTGGGGGTGGAGACCGCCGTCCAACCCGACGGTCGCATCGTCGTGGCCGGATACGCCAATGACGGGACCAAGACCGTCATCCTCGTCCTTCGCCGTCTGCCTGACGGCAGCCCCGACGAATCTTTCGGCCAGGCCGGCCACGTCCTCTTTGAAATGTCCACGGACCAGCGGGCCCTGGGCCTGGCCCTTGGCCCGGACGGATCCATCTACGTCGCCGGGTACGTTCGCCTTGACGGATTTCGGGACATCCTGGTCCTCAAGTTCCAACCCTCGGGCGAACTGGACCGGACCCACGTCCATTCCAGCCCCGGCACATTCACCGACATCGCCTTTGGCTTGGCCGTGCAAGCCGACGGTCGCGTCCTGGTCGTGGGCGAGCACTCCAACGGCTCCGATCAGGATCTCGTTGTGCTTCGTCTTGATGCCGACCTCGTGCCCGACCCGACCTTTGGCCAGAACGGCCTTGTCACCTTCAACGGCGGCGGGCAGGACAAGGGCTTTGCCGTGGCCGTTGACGACAATGGACGAATCGTGGCCGTCGGAGCCCATGTGCCCCAGGGTCAGACCAAGGAAAACCTGCTTGTCCTTGGTCTCACGGCGGACGGCAGGCTCGACCCTGATTTCGCGACCAATGGAGTCTTCACCTACGGCCTCGAAGGCGACAACTCCGATTATGCGAACTTTGTCGATCTCCAGCCCGACGGCAGGATCGTGGTCGCCGGGTCGGCCCATGACGGCCAGGCCTTCAAGATCGTCCTCCTCCGCCTCCATGCCGACGGGGCCCTGGATACTGGCTTCGGCGACCAGGGCGTGGTCGTCTTCCGGGATTCGGCCGCGGTCTTCGACTACGCCTACGGCGTGGCCGTGCAGAACAACGGCAGGATAGTCCTAGCTGGAGTGAGCAATGACGGCGTCGCCGACAAGGCCGTCGTGCTCCGGTTCGAATCCAACGGCAGTCTGGACACGGGCTTCGGCAACCAGGGAACCTTTGTCTTTTCCGGTCCCGGCCCAGGACCTGATCGGGCCCACGGCCTCGATATCCAGAAAGACGGAAACATCGTCGTCACCGGCTACGCCAATGACGGCCAAGCCAATGAGATTTTAGTCTTCCGGCTGCGCTGAACTCTCGTATTGGACGGTTCATCCCCGATTCTGCACATTATTCGAAACGGAAATTATGAGGAAAGGATGAAATGAAATTTTTCCGAATCTACCTTGTCGTGACGTTTGCATTCTTGACGGGCTACACTCTCTTGGTTGTAAGAAATCATGGCTGGAATCTTCTTCCCGTCTTTTTCTCCAACATCGTTGAAATGACATGGTCTGGCCAATTCAACTTCGATTTTATATCCTTTCTGGGTCTTTCAGGAATCTGGGTGGCTTGGCGCCACCAGTTTAGCAAGGGAGCAATTGCGCTGGGAATTGTGGCGTTCTTCGGCGGGATGCTGTTCTTGGCACCATATCTGTTATTGGCCAGCCTGCTGGCAAAAGGAGACCCCGAGACCCTTTTGCTGGGAAAAAATCGAATGAGCCGCTGAATCAACAATGCCATTCACCGGGATGTCGACCATCAGCCTCGTCAACTCGGGCGATGGTTTTCGCTCCGCCATCCGATACCGAACAATCTCCAAACGAAGAAGGCCCACGGAGGATATCCGCGGGCCTTCTTACACTACGGCAGACTTTCCAGACCTGCGTCCATGGACGGGGGCCTGAAAGAAAACGATTTATTTTGAGGGCCTGCCCTACCGGCTGCGACGCTGGCGGGAAAAATTACCCCTCTGCGGGCGGTTCCCGAAACCGCTGCCTTCTCGGCGCCCGAAATTCTTCGGAGCCGGACGACTGGACCGGCAGGCGGCCTCGCAATGAAAGGCGTGGTTTGTTTCCGCCGGCACGGCCGAACCGAGCAGCAGCTCGATCTCTCGAAGATAGGCCCGATCTTCCGCGCAACAAAACGAAATGGCGTCGCCATCGGCCCCGGCCCGGGCCGTGCGGCCGATGCGGTGTACGTAGGTTTCGGCCTCCACCGGCAGATCGTAGTTGATGACGTGGGTGATGTCGTCCACGTCCAGGCCCCGGGCCGCCACGTCCGTGGCCACCAGCACCCGGTACCGGCCCTGCCTGAACCCGTCCAGAGCCTTGGTCCTGGCCGCCTGGCTCTTGTTGCCGTGGATGGCCGTGCCCTTGATGCCGGCCGCCTCGAGCTTCTCGACCACTCGGTTGGCCATGTGCTTCATCTGGGTGAAGACGATGGCCTTGTCCACCGAGGACCCGGTGAACAGAGAAGCCAGCAGGGCATCCTTGTTCCTCTTCTCGACGAAAAGAACTTTTTGGTTGATTCGCTCCACGGTTCTGGTTTCCGGGGCGATGCTCACCCGAACAGGATTCCGGACCATGGTCATGGCCAATTGCTCCATCTTGGGAGCCATGGTGGCCGAAAAGAACAGGGTCTGACGCTCGGCCGGAACCTCGGCCAGGATCTTCTTGATGTCGGGCATGAAGCCCATGTCCAGCATCCGGTCCACCTCGTCCAGAACGAAGATCTCCACCTTGTCCAGATGTATGAACCCCTGGTTCATGAGATCCAGCAGACGACCGGGTGTGGCCACCAGGATGTCCACCCCCCGGGCCATGGCCTTGACCTGACGAAACTGGTTCACGCCACCGAAAACAACGGTATGGTTCAAGCGGAGGAAACGGCCGTAGTCGTGCATGCTCTCACCGATCTGGGCCGCCAGTTCCCGGGTCGGAGCCAAAACAAGGGCCCTGGGCCTGCCCTTCAAGGGCCGACTTCCATTGGCCGACAAGAGCTGGAGCATGGGCAGGGCAAAGGCCGCCGTCTTGCCCGTTCCGGTCTGGGCCGTGCCCATGACGTCGCGGCCGGCCAGCAGGCTGGGGATGCATTGTTCCTGGATGGGGGTCGGGGTTTCGTAGCCCTGCACGTTGACGGCCCGCTGCAGGGGCGGAATGAGGTCGCCGAAAACGCCCTTGGTGGCCAGGGGCCTGGACTGGGGTTTCTGATTGGTCAGGGCGTGAGTGGAATGAATTTCTTGATACATGACTTTTCCTTGTCCGGGGGGTTGTCCAAATCTCTGCCCGCCGGACGCGTGGAAAAGAAAGGGTCGCAACGATCGCGACAAAAAAGGGCTTGCCCGCCAGAGGGCGGGAAAATCGTTTCGGGGATAAAATCTCGTGGGGTGATTCGGGCAGTCGCCCGGAGAAACCGTCGAGAGAATCGTCGTTCGGAAAATACAATGCCTTGTCGGCGACGAAAAGGCAAGAAGTAAAAGGAGGCCAAGCCTGAGGCTCGGCCTCCTTGATATCTTGGTGCGCCCGGAGAGATTCGAACTCCCGGCCTGCGGATTCGAAGTCCGACGCTCTATCCAGCTGAGCTACGGGCGCGATGTCAGGTGACGGATGTCTATTAATCGCCGCTCTTGGGGCCATGTTCCTTGTTCAGGTAGTAGACGATGACCCCGAAGCAACAAAAGGCCAAGGCGAGGATAAAGCCAGGAAACATCGGTCCTCCGTGGTTGATGGTTTGGACGCCTGTGCGTCGCGAAACATTTTTTTTTATACCTGCACTCGATTCCGATTTCAAGATGTATTTGTCCTCATTTCAGGAACGATCGAGTCGGGACCCAACTTGCTATCTCTCTCGAACCCGGGACGGAACAAGGCTGACGGCCCGAAAAAGGCCCCTCTCGATGCTCGGCTTTCTTGCTTTTTGTTAAAAGTTGACTCAGAATACATTGACTTTGTTCACCGACAGCTTGGGCTGCTCGACCCTTAACCAAATCAAGGTGCTGGAATGACTATGTATTTCAGATTCTTTTTGTTTTTTCTAACCATGTCCACCCTCGGCGCGTGGGCGCCTGCCTTCGGGGCCGACCAGATGACCTATGACCTCGGACAAGCTGTCGCCAGAGGGCTCGAGGCCAACGAAGGCATCAAGTCAGTTCGCCAAGCTTTGAACGCCTCCAAACTTGGCGTCAAATCGGCCCGAGGAGCCTTCGGCCCTTCCTTCAACGTCAAATACGGCTACACCCACTACAACGAACCGTCTAAAATCATGGGCATGCAGACTTCGCCCCAGGATCAGTGGCTTTTTGGTCTGAACATCAACCAGCCCCTCTTCGTGGGATTCAACATCCTGACCACCTATCAAAAAAGTCTTCTGGCCGAAGACCAGACCAAATCCCAACTGAACCAGGCCGAACTGGGCCTTATCCTTGAGATCCAGACTAACTTCCTCAATCTGCTCAAGGCCCGCAAGAACGTCCAGTCCGCCAAGGACTCGCTGACCCGGCTCCAGTCCCACCTCAAGGTCATCCAGGCCTTCTACGATGTCGGTCTGAAGCCCAAGCTCGACGTCCTCCAGGCCGAGGTGGACGTAGCCTCAGCCGAACAGGATCTCCTGTCCCGACAAAACGAGGTCGACACCCAGGAAGCCAAGCTAAACACCCTGCTGAATTATTCGGTGAACTCCGAGATCGCCTACGTCGGCGAACTTGAATACGCCCCCTTCTCCATGACCTTCGAGGAATGCCTCGACTTGGCCTACAAGCATCGCCCGGACTTGATCATCGCCGAGCAGAGCGTCGAAATCGCCCGAAAGGATTCGAAGATATCGGCCAGCGGACTCTACCCCTCAGTGGCCGCCGATTTCGACTACTCCCGACAAGGGGACGACCCCACCGTGTCCGGAAGCAAGTATCAGGACTCGGCCTCGGCCTGGCAGGTGGCCCTGAACATGGACTGGAAGGTCTTCGAATGGGGAAAAACCTACTACGCTTACCAACAAGCCGAGGAAAACGCATTGCGCCTTGTCAGCGAGTACAACAAGTCGAAAACCGATGCCTCTTACCAGGTGAAGTCCTACTTTTTGAACATCCAGGAGGCAGCTAAGCGCATCGGGGTCAACAAGACCGGAGTGGAGGCGGCCAGGGAAAGTTACCGAATGGCCGAGGCCAGATACCAGGCCCAGGTCGGGACCAACACCGATGTTCTGGACGCCCAAAGCAGCGTGACCACCAGCGAAGCCAACCTGAACCAGGCTCTCGCCGACTACAAACAGGCCGTCGCCGACCTCTACTACGCCATGGGACAGAAAAATCCGGCCCTGGACATCCGATGACTGCCGAGGTTTTATTGATTACTGTCCGGCATCCGCCGGACCGAGCGTTCATACCGCAACCCCATCCACCCGCCACCCAGAGGAACTCACATGGATCCTGAACTGGCAAAACCATTCATCAAGGCTACCAAGGACGTCCTCGTGGCCATGGCCAACATCAATCCCACGGCCGCAAAACCCTACGTGAAAAAGGACAACACCGCCCAGGGCGACGTTTCAGCCGTCATCGGTCTGAGCGGAGACAAGAACGGCACCTTCGCCATTTCCTTCTCCAAAAAATGCGCCCTGCACATCGTCAAGCAGATGCTTGGCGACGCCATCGAAGACCTGATGAACGATGTCCAGGACGCAGTGGGGGAAATCTCGAACATGATCTCGGGACAGGCCCGGGTCGGACTCGTGGATCTCGGAGTGACCCTGGCCGGAAGCACTCCGTCGGTCATTATGGGTGACGGACACACCATCAAGCATGTGACCAAGGCGCCGGTCATGGCCATTCCCTTTTCAACTGAAAACGGGGAATTCACCATCGAATTCTGTTTCGAGTGACGTGGACGATGACTTGATGGGGGATCCCAAAACCATGGCCAACGCATCACCCCTGGCCGATTTCAGACAGATGGAGTTCTTCGCCCAGGTCTCCCTCCTAGGCGAAATCCAGTCCGGAGCTGTCGACGACTGCTTCGAAGATCTGGTCGATCTGTTTGTCAATCCAGTGGGCGACAAATCCGTGGACAACCTAGTCCACGCGACCTTGGCCTCCCTGCTGGAACGAGACGATTCCTCCGTTGTCCGAGGCATGGGATCGCCATACCAGGAACTGGCTTCGCTCTGTGCCCATATTGCCGGGAAAAAACGCTTTTCCTCCGCCGTTCAGACCATGATTCGAGTCCTGGCCAACGATCCTCCAGAAAGTTTGGTTTTCGACTTTCTCTCCGCCTTGACCCAGCTGATCGACCCCTCGGCTTTGCCTCTCTTTCGCCGATATGCTGAAGACACTGAACCCATGGTCGCCTCGGTGGCCATCCGGGGCCTCGGACGTTTGCGGGACGAGGAGTCCCTCCCCCTTCTGAGCCGCATCGTGGAGCTCGCCGGGTCCGACACGGCTTACCACCACTGCGAAATCCACTCCTGGGAAGCCGTGCAGACCCTGGCCACCATCAGTTCCCCCGCAGCCCTGGACATCTTGGCCGACCACATCCATCACCGCAACCCCACCCTCAGGCGGGGAATTATCGAAGCGCTGACGGCAGCTGGCGATGCCGCCGTACCGCCCCTGGCCCGCATTGTGTCCACAGGTTCCCCCGATCCGACGATCATGGCCGCCAATGTTCTCGGCCTCATTGGTAGCCGCAAGGGCACCCGGCCCCTTCTCCAAGCCCTGGACGCCTGTTCGGCCCTGGACCCCAACGTCCGCTTCTCTATCTTCGAGGCCCTAGGACGCATCGGAGATCTCCAGTCCCTGGTGGCCCTGTTTGACGCTCTCCTGGATCAGGACGAATTCACCGTTCGGGCCGCATCACAGGGGCTGGAGGCGAACGCCTCACCGTCCCTTGCCGACCGACTGGCCGCGGCCATGGCCGCTTCCACGGACAAAGGTCAGGGCATCGCCCAGGCTTTGGCCAGAACCGGGGCTTCGGAGATCCTTGGTTTCCTTCGGCAGAAGCCCCCTCTCCGGTCCGTTGTGGAAGAGGCAGAAAAATCCACGTTTCCCAAGCCTCAGTCCAGCCAAGCCCGGCCCCTTCGCCTCCTGGCAGTTGACGACTCCAAGACCATGCGTGTCCACTACCGCCAGATCCTCGAGCAAGTTGGGCATCAAGTCGAAACCGCCGAAAACGGATCCCAGGCTCTCGACGCCATCAACTCGGAAAAAACTTTCGACCTACTGATCACAGACCTGAATATGCCTATGATGACCGGCATGGAACTGCTCTCTCGGCTCAGGTCCATGGGCGTCGACACCCCGGCCATACTGGTGACTACCGAATCCGACGAATCCCAGATCTCCCTGGCCATGGACACTGGATTCTCGGCAGTTTTGTCCAAACCCTTCAAGACCGAGTCCCTTCTCGATCTTCTGGCCTCTCTGGTCTGAGCCCTCCCATGGCCGACGGATCCCCTCCCCCCGCCGACATCAACGACCAAGTCGACCTCCTGCTGGCCCAGGCCTCAACGCGAACCAACCAGCAGGTCCCCAGTGAACTGGACCTAGTGGAGATGCCTGTCGAAGGCGTTGCCGCCTACTGGCTTTCCCTGAGAAAAATCATGGGCCCCAAGTGGAACCCCAAACTGCTGCGGGATGAAACGGGCCGAACCATTGAGCCGTTCATACGTCATCTTCTGGACCTCGGGGTCTCCTCCTGGCCGGGAGCGGATGTCCGCCGTCTGGCCGGAATCAAGGGAAGCGTCATGATCAGGGATCTGCAGCGCAAATTTGTTCTCATGGCCATTGCCGTCTTGGGTATCGCCTCCAATGAGAATCCCCAGAAGGTCATGGTCCGCATTGTTTCCAAATTTCCCATATCGCCCATCTTCGAACGTCAAGTCTTTGATGCCGCCCAACTGATTCTCAAAAATCTTGGCAACACCTCCTTCCATCGCGAACGCTATCTCCGGGTCGACCATCGCATCAAAGCCGAAGCCTTGATTATCACCCTGATCATGTACTGCATGCTGGTCCGCCGCAGTGGTCCGGAGGCCCTGGAGCCGGCCCGGGCTCATGTCCACTCGGCCTATTTCCTTGAGGGGTTGAACCTTATCCGCGACGGATTCGAGGCCGACTTCATCAAACATCGCCTCAACCTGCAAAAACGTGAAATCCTACAAGACACGGAGATGAAGATGGAAATGTCCTTGGAGATGTGCCTGGCCCTGAGGGCCGATGCATCCTATGAGGACATGCACCGCCTGGCCCGGTCCTATTTTCTGTAAGAACGGCCCGATCTGGGCAATGAGTTCAAGGTAGACGACCGAAGACTCCGGCCAAATCGCGAAACTCGGCCGCCGTCTCCTGTCCCAAATCTCCGGACCCAAACCGCCAGGTCCAGTTGCCGTCGGCCAGGGCCGGAGTATTCATACGGCCCTCTGACCCGAGATTGAGGAGATCCTGGACGGGCAGGACGCAGATCGCTGCGCAGGACGCCATGGCCAGACGGCAGAGTTCCCGAGCTACGGTTTTCGCCTCCACCGTGCGGCCGACATAGTTCCGGATCCTTCTTCGGCTTGCGTGGTCCAGTTCCCGCTCGAACCAGTCTTTGGACGTGGTGTTGTCGTGGGTTCCGGTATAGACGACGCTGTGGCGGTCGTGGTTGTGGGGAATGTGCGGATTCTCGACGGGATCTCCAGAAAAGGCAAAGTGGAGCACCCGCATTCCCGGAAGGGCGAAGGTATCTCGCAACTCAATGACGTCAGGGGTGATCTCGCCCAAATCTTCGGCCACGATGGCCAATTCAGGGGCCGCCTCACCGATGGCTTCCAGGAACTCGTGTCCCGGCCCAGACAGCCACTCTCCGCCCCGGGCATCCCTGGCCCCGGCCGGCACGGCCCAGTACCCGGCCAAGCCACGAAAATGGTCGATGCGGACCAGGTTGTAGAGCCCTGAATTGCGGACGATCCTCGCCTTCCACCAAGAAAAACCGTCTTTGGCCATTGCCGACCAATCGTAGAGTGGATTCCCCCAGAGCTGGCCCTTCTCGCTGAAATAATCCGGCGGGGCCCCGGCCACCCGGATCGGACGAAGTTCCCCGTTTAGTTCGAACTGCAGCGGATGGGCCCATACGTCTGCGCTGTCCAGACTGACGTAGATGGGCATGTCCCCGAGCACGGACACACCGTGAGCCCGACAATGCTCGAGAAGAGACCGCCATTGTTCGTCGGCCAGAAACTGGGCGAACATGTGAAAAAGCACCCGCAAGGCTAGGCGCTCTCGCCAAAGCTCAAGGCTCTTCGAGCATCTGTCCCGGATTTCGGCGGGCCATTCCAGCCATGATCTCCCGCCGTGGGCTTCCTTGAGTGCCGCAAACAGGGCAAAATCGTCCAGCCAGGATGCGTTTTCCCTTCGATAGGCATCGAATCGGGACTCGCTCTCCAGAGAGGGCAGGACATTGGCAAAGGCCAGTTTGAGGAGTGACGACTTCCAGGCGTGGACGTGTCCGTAGTCGATCCGGCTTCCCCCACACGGCCGTTCGCCCCGGAGATCTCCAACCGAAAGGATGCCGTCCCTGACAAGGTCGTCGGGACTGACGAATAGAGGATTGTTGGCGAAGGCCGAAAAGCTGCTGTAGGGGGAATTTCCGGCCCCAGGGTTGACCGGATTGAGCGGCAGGATCTGCCACAGGCCGAACCCGGCATCGGCCAGAAACCGAACGAACTCCCTAGCCTTGGGGCCGAAGTCTCCAATGCCATGGCTCGACGGCAGGGACGAGACATGGGCCAGTGCCCCGGCCCTGCGGCGACTGAAAAATGGATGTCTGGCCATGGATCCTTGCGGCGTGAATGTTCCCGATTCTCAGGGTCTGGTCATCCTGGCCAACAGACCGTGCAGAAAGACCCTGGCCTGGTCCTCCCCGAACTCACGGCCGGTCCAGAGACGAAATTGGGCCTGGGCTTGGTGCACAAACATATCCAGGCCAGAAAAAACCACTCTGCCTTCGGCCCTGGCCTGGTTCAGAAGAACCGTTTGCACCGGGTTGTAGACCAGATCATACACAGCCTCGAACCCAACCAGGCCGCAAGGCCAGGGGCTCATGGCTTCCTGTGCACCGCTCATGCCCAGCGGGGTGGCGTTGACAAGCAGCTGGGCCTGAACCTGGCCCCGCTCCTGCCAGTCGACTGCCCTGGTTCCAGTCATCCTGGCGAACTTCTCGGCCCGACGCCGGTCTCGACCCGCGACGAGAACCTCGGCCCCCTCTCGTCGAAGCCCAAAGACCACGGCCCGGGCCGCTCCACCAACCCCAAGCACCAGGGCCGAGGTCGGCATTCGCCCTCCCAGTTTCAAAGGTGCAAGAAAACCAAAGACGTCCGTGTTGCCTCCCACCAGGGCGTCGTCTTTCCAAAACAAGGTGTTCACGGCCCCCACGGCCCGGGCCTCGTCCGTGACCTCGTCCACCAGATCCATCATTTCGACCTTGTGGGGGATGGTCACGCTGACCCCTTTGATTCCAAGGGTCCTGACCGCGGCCACGAAATCGACCAACCGCTCCGGACGAATGTCCCAGCGGAAATACGCCTTAGGCAGGCCATTCCCGGCCAGTGCCCAATTATGCAGGGCCGGACTCAGGGAGTGGGCCACCGGATGCCCGACGATGCCGAGGATGCCCTCCGGGCCGATCATTGCCACACCCTTCCCCTTCTACAAGGCCCCGTTGGAGACCACGTGATCTGCTCCAGCCTGAAGGGCGGAACTGTTTTTCGGAATCAGATGGCTGTAATGGCTGGAGATAACCGAGGGAAGGCTCTCCTGGACCCGGGCCAGGGGCAGTATCCCCGTGGCCTGGATATAGGCTCCCAGACAAACCATGTTGGCCATCTTCGTGTTGCCCAGCTTGTCGGCCAAATCATTGGCTGGCACGGCAAAGGCCCGCACCCGTTTCCAATCGGCCAGGTCGGCCTCAATGAGGGATGAATTGATGATGAAGACCCCCTGGTCGTGCAGCCTAGGCTGAAACTTGTCCAAAGAGGGCCGATTCATGGCGATGAGGCTCACAGGCCTATGGATGATGGGTGAACCGATATCGTCATCGGAGACCACCACCGCGCAATTGGCCGTGCCGCCCCGCATCTCCGGACCGTAGACCGGCATGTAGGTCACGTTCAGACCTTGATCCATGGCCGCGTAGGCCAGAAGGTTCCCGATCAGCATCACGCCCTGGCCGCCGAATCCGGCGATGATCACGTCCATGTATATGCTCATGCTCCCTCCTTGGCCTTGGCCTGGAGCTCGTCCTTGAACGTCCCCAGGGGGAAGACCGGAATCATTTCCTCGCTGATCCGCTTGTTGGCCTGGACCGGTGTCATCCGCCAATTGGTCGGACAGGCGGCCAGTATCTCGACGAACCCGAAGCCCAGTCCTCGCACCTGAACCTCGAAAGCCTTGGCCACGGCTTTCTTGGCCGCCTTGATGTGCTTGATGCTGTCCACGGCCACCCGGGCGGCAAAGGCCGTGCCCCCCAGGCCCGCAATGATTTCGGCCATCTTCATTGGGGAACCCTCGTGCTCGGCGCACCGACCTCCGGGACAGGTGGTGGTCTTTTGGCCCACCAGGGTCGTCGGGGCCATCTGGCCCCCGGTCATCCCGTAAACCGTGTTGTTAACGAAAACCACCGAGATCTTTTCGCCCCGGTTGGCGCAGTGCATGATCTCCGCCAGACCGATGGAGGCCAGGTCTCCGTCTCCCTGGTAGGTAAACACAAAATTGTCCGGTCGGGCCCGGCGCACCCCTGTGGCCACGGCCGGGGCCCGGCCATGCGGTGCCTCCACCGTGTCCAGACCCAGGTAATTGTAGATGAAGACCGAGCAACCAATGGAGCTCACGCAGATGGTCCGCTCCACCAAGCCCATCTCCGTCAGGCAATCGGCCACCAGACGATGGGCCGTGCCATGATGGCATCCCGGGCAGTAGTGGGTCGGTCGGTCGACCAGGACCTCGGGCAGCGTAAAAACTTGTTCTTCGTGGACCGTTGTCATCATCATCCCTCCAGGGCCTTCAGAATCGGCCCTTCAAAGTCGTCCGGGGTGGGCAGGTTCCCCGGCAGGCAGGCGTGGAAACCCGAATCGGCCAGGAGCCTGATGGCCAGGCGGACATCCTCGACCATCTGCCCGGTGTTGTGCTCGATGGTCAAAAACCGCTTGCCCTGCTCGGCCAGGCTTCTCAGCGTGTCCGATGGAAAAGGGTACAGTGTGATCGGCCGAAACAGCCCCACGGCCTTTCCTCTGGATCTCAGCTTGCGCACTGCGCTCTTGACAATCCGGCCGATGGATCCATAGGCCACGACCACTAGATCGGCGTCGTCCACCAGGAATGCCTCGGCCATGACTTCAGCCTGCATGGACTGGTACTTCTCCTGAAGCCGGAGGTTGTGCCCTGCGAGGGCCCCGTCATCCAGGAAGAGAGATTTGAGGAGCCTCGGCCCCCGACCCTTGGCACCCTTCAGGCACCAACCCGAGGCCTCGTCAGGGTCGAGTTTCTTCGGCACCCACGGCACAAGAGGCTCCTTCATCTGTCCCAGGATGGCGTCGCCCAGAATCATGACCGGATTTCGGTACTTGAAGGCCAAGTCAAAGGCCTTAATGATCAGGTCGTATCCCTCCTGGACCGAGCCCGGGGCCAAAACCAGCAGTCGGTAATCGCCGTGGCCCCCGCCCTTGACGGCCTGGAAGTAGTCGCCCTGGGACGGCCCGATGTCGCCCAGTCCGGGCCCGCCGCGGTTCATGTTCACGATGACCGCCGGTAGTTCGCTTCCGGCCATATATGAAATGGCCTCCTGCTTCAGAGAAATCCCCGGGCTGGATGACGAGGTCATGACCCGGACACCGGCCGCAGCCGCTCCGAGGAGCATGTTGGCCGCCGCCACCTCGCTCTCGGCCTGGACGAAATCTCCTCCGGCCTCGATGATGGCTGTGGACATGAATTCGGGAATGTCGTTCTGGGGGGTGATGGGGTAGCCGAAATAGCACCGGCATCCGGCAGCCAGGGCTCCCCTGGAGATGGCCTCGTTGCCCTTGACGAAAATTCGCTTGGATTGAGCCTCGGACATGGTTCACTCCTTGGTCGTGCGATAGACGGTGATGGCGAAATCGGGGCAGATCTCGGCGCAGAAGCCGCAGCCCTTGCAGGCCTCGGCCTTGTCGTCCGGGATCTCGGCCACCTTGTAGCCCTGTTTATTGAAACGGTCCGACTGCCTGATGATCTCCACAGGACACACCAAGGTGCACAGCAGACACCCTTTGCATCTCTCTTCCCGAAACACCGCTCTGGACATGTATCACCTCCGAATACGGTTGAAAGCCGGAACAGATCATCCGAACGGATTGTTCCCGGCGGCCCGGGCCCTAGAGCACGAGCATGGCGTCGCCATAGGAAAAAAAACGATATCGATCGGCCACGGCGTGCCTGTAGGCGGCCAGGATCTTTTTCCTTCCGGCCAAGGCCGATACGAGAAGCATAAGGGACGAACCCGGCAAATGAAAGTTTGTGATCAAATGGTCAATGGTCTGGAATTTGTAACCAGGAACAATGTACTTGTCTGTCCAGCCCTGGAAAGCATGGACCAGGCCGTCGGGGCCCGCAGCACTTTCCAGGCTCCTGACCGAGGTCGTGCCCACGGCCACCACCGGTCGGCCGTGGGACCGGGCCCGGTTGACGGCTTCGGCTGTTTCCTCGGGAATCTCCACGAACTCTTCGTGCATCCGATGGTCTCGGACATCTTGGGTCCGGATGGGGCTGAAGGTTCCATAGCCCACGTACAGGGTCACCTCGGCCAGGCCCAGTCCCTCGCGCTCCAGGCCGGCAATAGCTTCGTGGGTGAAATGGAGACCGGCCGTGGGCGCGGCCACCGACCCCAGCTTGTCTTTTCTGGCGTAGACCGTCTGATACCGGAGCCGGTCGTACCCCGAATCCTCCCTCCGGATGTATGGCGGAAGAGGCACGTGCCCAACGGACAGAAATACATCCGCCAAATTGCCCCGCCAGCGAAGTGATACGGTCCATCGGCCAAACCCTGACGGGGCCATCAACCTAGCAGTGCAGTCGGATCCGAACTCAAGTTCGGTCCCGATTCTGGCCCTGGAGGTCCGGATCAAGGCCTCGACCTCCGCCTCGGTCCACGCATCCTCTCCGGGATTTGGAATCAAGGCCAGCGGAGTAAGCAGCAAAAACTCGGCCCTGGCCCCGCTGGACTTTCTTCCGATAAGCCTGGCCGGAAGCACGGCCGTGTTGTTCATGACCAGAAGACAATCCCGGGGCAGAAGGTTCGCAATCTGGGAAAACATGGCGTCCCGGACCGTTCCTGTCCCCCGCTCCAACACCAAAAGCCTTGAACCGCTCCGTTCGCCGCTCGGAACCTGGGCCACCAGCTCCTCAGGCAGATCGTACAAGTACGAGTGGAGGTCATAGTCTTCGGGCAAGACCTCGGGCCTGGACGTGCCGAAAGCCTCATCTTCGCTTTGGACTTGCCAATCCCCCCCTGGAGGATTAGTCAAAGTTTTTTTCATGTCCATCCAACATTCCGGAGGATTCCATGTGTAAAGGATGCGGTTGCCAAACTAAGAATAAGGACTCGAAATACTCACAGTTCGTTCACGAACACGAACACAGTCACGGGGACCATGTCCACAGTCATCCCCATGAGCATGAGCACAAGCATGAGCACCCCGAAGGGGAGCCCATAACCCACGATCACAAGCACGACAAGTAGTTCCTGACCCGTTTTCTTTCAGAAAGAGAAAAGCCCCTGCCGGTTCGACACCAGCAGGGGCTTTTGACTTCAATTTCAATCGAATCCGGCCTTACAGGCCAACTTCCTTGAGTTCATCGCCCAGGTATTCGCGCTCGTTTTCGCCGAGAATGCCCAGGGACAGACAGATCAGGGTCCAGAGATGGACTGTGTGGTAGCCGCCGTTGAAATGGTCGTTCAAATCGTGGATCTGGGAGTGACAGTTATGGCACGGGGCGATGCAGTACGTAGCGCCCGTGGCCTTGATCTGGTTGAACTTGATTCTTCCGTACTCATGCCGGGCGTCCGTGTAGCCCGACTGGAGATACCCGCCACCGCCGCCGCAACAAAAGTTGTTGGAGCGATTCGGGTACATGTCAACAAAGTTTTCCTCGCCCACGACCTTCTTGACCACGAACCGGAGATCCTCGGCGATGGGATCGCCCAGGGATTTGCGGACCAGCTGGCAAGGGTCCTGGACCGTGAACTTGAGCTTCAGGTCCTTGTTCCAGTCGGAGTTGACCGGGAGCTTTCCTTCCCGAATCCACTGGGCGTAGTACTTGATGATGCTATCCAACTCGAACTTGGGAGTGATCTTGAACTTGGACAGTCCGGCCCGGACTGCGTAGAATTCGTGGCCTCACTCCGTGTTGAGCCAGACTTTGCAGTCCAGGTCCTCCACGGCCTTTATCTTGTTGCGGACGATCTTCTCCCAACCCTCGTCGTCGGCTCCGAACATGCAATAGTTCTCGGCCGCCCAGCCCAAGGTGCCGTAGGTCCAGTCCGCGCCCACCAAATTGAGGATCTTCCACAATGGGACCATCTCATCGGGTTCGGTCACCGGCTCGCGGGAATTCTGGTTCAGAAAGAACGTGGCCCCCTTCTTGTCGATGGGAGCGGTCAGGTTCTCCATGCTGGTCTGGTGTTCCTTGACCTCTTCCAGCACGTCCTCGACGACAAAGGTGAAGTCATCGGACTTGGCGCCCATGGCGCTGTTGCCTTCAGTGGCCAGGGCGTGGTCGCAGGAACCCATGATACCCTTGGGCCGTTTGTCCCGGGGCCAGCTCTGCCGTGCGTAGTACACGAGCTGCGGGATGTTGATTTTCATCGGGCAGGCATGCACGCAGCGCATGCACATGGAACACATCCAGACCCAGGGCGTGGACGTGATGGCCTCGTCCAGGCCCAGGGCGGCCATGCGCAGGAATTTGCGTGGATCCATATTTTCGAGGCCTGTCGCCGGGCAACCTGCCGAGCAGGCCCCGCAGGTCAGACAGGCATTCAGGTTACCGCCGTCGGGGAGGAGGGACATAACCTTGTTTTTCAAGGTTGATCCCTTGTCCACCCCCAGCTTCAATGCAGGTTCCGCCATAGGTCCTCCTTGTCGGAATACACGAGTCTCTGCACCGCCACAGGCGGCGCAAGGAACTTCCCCAGCCTGACAGGTCGGGCCGCAAACCCATTGCGAACCCTAATCTCTAAGCGAACAACCAATTGCCTTTCTGAATAGGTGCCATGAAACCCGGAAAAGCGCAAGAGCCAAGCCGCCTTTCCGGATGGGCCGGGTGTTGACCGGCCCCAAGGCTCGGGCTAACCGAATCCATGTTTTCGGACTCGCACTCTCACACCGATCACTTGAGGAAGCCTTCATGAACCTATTCGGAACCGTCATTCTGGCCCATGGAAGCCGCCGACCGGAAGTAGCCGATGCCTTTTCCGGTCTGGTCCGATCCGTGGCCCGAACCATGCCCGAGATTTTGGTCCGCGGGGCCTTCTTCTCCCTGGGACGACCGACCATGGCCGAGGTCGTGGACGAACTCGTCGCCCTTGGCTGTAGCCGGATTGCCGTCCTTCCCTATTTCCTCTTCAACGGCGTCCACACGCTGAGCGACATCCCTGCCCTGATCGACGACCTGAGGACCGTCCACGAAAACGTGGAGTTCGAACTTCTGCCGGGTCTGGAAAACGATCCCCTGCTCGTTCGGCTGGTAACCGACCGGATTCAGGACGCACAATCCTAAATCCGAAAAGGGCCGGGATCGCTCCCGGCCCTCAGTGGTCTGTTGTTTTTATTCTGATCCAGCCGGGTTCATTTGACTCTGAGTCGACTGGCTACCGAGATACCGGCTACCACCAGCAGGAGAAGCAGCCATCCCAGGCCCTGTTCCTTCGCCTTTGGATCATAGATACAGCCACCTCCCGAGGATGAACTGCCGGATCCTGTTCCGCTCTGGACTATGGATACGATCCGTCCGGCAACGGTCAGACTCGTTCTCCTTTCCCGGCCCTGGTTGGCCTCTACCATGAAACCGATCCGGCCCGAACCTTCGCCGCTGGAAGGTTCCACGATCCGAACCCATTCAGCGGCAGAAACCGCCGCCCAGGAACAGTCTTCATGGGAGGCCGTGATCTGAACCGTGCCGTTTCCGCCCCCAGCCTCGAAGGTCAATTCTGTGGGGTCGATGGTGAACGTGCACTGCGGGGCGGAGGCCTCCTGGATAACCGTGAAGGTCTGGTCGACCACTGTCATGGTCCCGGTCCGAATCTGATCCAGGTCGTTGGGGTCGACCCGATAGGCGACCTGGCCCGAGCCCGTGCCCTGGGCTCCGGACAATATCGTGATCCAGCGGACCTCGCTTGCGGCCGTCCATTGGCAATCCGGTCGCGAGGCCGTCACTGTGACCGTTCCGTCGCCTCCTTCCGCGACCATGTTGGCCCCGGTCGGCTGCAGGGTATAGGCGCACGGTCCTTGTCCGTCCTGATTAACGCTCACCGTTTCTCCAGCCACCACGGCTTGGCCGTTCCTGGCCACCCCGACATTGGGTGCGGCTGTCAAAACCACAGTTCCGCTGCCTTGGCCTGACTGGCCTTGGGTCACCGTCAGCCAATCTGACTGACTGGACGCCGTCCAGGCACAGTCCTCGACCGAAGCCGTGACCGTCACGGCCACCTGACCTCCGGCTACGTCAACGGACGCCGTCAAAGGCGTCACCGTGAAGGTACAAGGATTGACGCCTCCCTGCACCACATGGACCTCGATCCCGGCCACGGTCAACACCGCACTCCGGTCCTCGTCTCCCGCATTGGCCAGGACGGTATAGGCCACCGTTCCGCTGCCGATCCCTGACGGAGTCGCGACCACGATCCAATCCACCGGGCTTGTAGCTGTCCATTCGCAGGTTCCAACTGAAGTCGTCACCTGGAGATGGCCGTCATCTCCTTCATAGTCGAAGGATGCGCTCCTGGGCTGAACGTCATAGGTGCAGGCCCCGACCTGGTTCACGACCACGCTCTTGTCGGCCACGCTGACCGCGGCGGTTCTGGGCTGGGCCGCGGTGTTTTCGGAAACAGAAACGACCACCGAACCCGGTCCTGTCCCGCCGGAGCCGCCGAGACTCAGCCAACCGGCGCTGGCCGACGCCGTCCAGACGCAACCGGCGCTGGTGTCGACGTTGACGGTGAAGTCGCCTGCTCCGGCCGGAGCGTCGATGGTCAGAGGCGCCACCGTGTACACACATTGCTGGGTCCCGGCCTGGACAATGGTGAACGTATGGCCGTCAATGATTATGGTTCCGGTTCTGGAACTGGAGGAAGTATTCCTGGAAACGCTGTAGGAAACAGTCCTGCTTCCGGTGTAGCCGCTTCACGGACACGGGGCGCTGATCCAGCCTGAAGCAGTGTCCACTCTCCAATTGCATGTTCTTGGGGCCGTGACCGAGATGGTTCCGCTATAGACCTCGGGACCGATCTCCACCCCCGAGGGCGAAATGGAGGTCACGCAGGCCGACCACGCCGGATTCTGCCAACCAACCAGTATGAATGCCAAGCACATGGCCGTCCACACGCCACGTTTCACGTTCATCATCACACCTCGTAATCCCGAATATTTGTTCGTCGATGGGCCCTTGATTCGATCCGACCGGACCGATCTTTATCCGCCTCAGCCACCCCCGCTCGAACCTCCACTTGATTCCCCTCCCCCGTAGGAGGTCTTGCCGAGGTTTTTCTCGTAGCTGGCCGGAACCTTGGCACGGCTGTCCTTGTCGGCCATTTTCAGGTCCCGCTTCAGGGCCAGATCGGCAACCCCATCAGTCCAGACTCCTGACGCTCCCGACCAGACGGCCTTCCGGCCCGGGACGATACTCGATTTCTGACCATCCCGGCCGGTGATGGTCAAGGGATACTTAGCAAAGCCGGTCAGATAGGCCCAGGTCACCGGTCCGGAACCGGATTCCAAGGCCTTTTGCAGGGCCTCGAACCCTTCCAGCCCGGCAGGCGGACCACCCTCGACCATGACACCGCCGATCATCTTCCCGTCCACCAGGGCCTCGCCTCCGGAAGTCCGGACCAGCAGTCCGTTGTCGCTGTTCTTGGCCGCGACCCTGGCCGGCCACAAACGCATCATGCCCCAGCCCAGGCTCAAACGGCAGTGAAAATCCGAAGACTCGTTGCTCCCCCATGAGTGGGAAAAATCCTCCACTAGCAGGGCCGAATTCCCGGAAAGCACGACGACCATGCCGTCGGCGAACATAATTTGAACTTTTCCATCGAGCGGTACCAGGAGAAGGTCGCCGGTCCAGATGGGGATGTCGCCCGCAAGGTTCCGGATCTCGTTCCGGCCGACAACGGTTCCCCCACCCTCGGCCGATTGAACATAGGCCGCAATCTCGGCCTCCTGGGCCGGCGCCTGCCACCATCCCAGAAGCGATGCGATCAAAAAGAGGACAACAACTCGTCCTTTCATGGATACTCCTCGAGGTGGTTTTGTTTCCGTGGCCACAATGGACAAATTGTCAAATGTATTCAAGTCCGTCAAGGAACAGGAGGCATTTCTCAAACCAATCAGGGGCTTGCCTCCGCCTCAACGGACGGTTAGGAAAGGCCCCTTCCACCTTTGAACCCCGGAGACAATCATGCGCATCGTCCTGGCCACCGGCAACGCCGGCAAGATTCGGGAAATGACCCACCTTTTCGAAGTCCTGTATCCGGACATCCAAGTCCTTGGCCTCAAGGACTTTCCGGACGTCGTCGTGGCCGAGGAGACCGGTCTGACCTTTGAGGAGAATGCCAGGATAAAGGCCCTATCCATCTGCAAGGCAACAGGCCTTGTGGCCGTGGCCGATGATTCCGGCCTCGAGGTCGAGGCATTGGGAGGACGACCGGGAGTTCGCTCGGCCCGGTTCAGCTCCGAGGGCACTGACCAGGCCAACAACGCCAAACTTCTGCGGGAAATGGACGAAATACCCGACGAGCTACGAGATGCGGCATTTGTCTGCGCCATGGTCGCCTGTGCCCCGGACGGTCGGGAAATCGTTGCCCATGGTCGATGGCCGGGTCGCATCGGGCACGAGCCCAAGGGTGAGAACGGCTTTGGCTACGATCCCTTGTTCGTGGCCCCAGAACAGGGGCTGACCTCGGCCCAGCTCGACCCCGAGACCAAAAATACCCTCAGTCATCGAGGCCAGGCATTACGTTCACTTTTGGCCGCCTGGCCCGATCTGGTCTAGGGCTGAGGCCTCGACCCCTTCGTGACCGAATCGGCTCTCCGGCTCAAATCCGTTCTGGACCGCCCTCTGGTCGTCGGCAGTCGGACAGTCCCGTCACGGCTATTTCTGGCCCCCATGGCCGGCCTGACCCACATTGCCCTTCGCCAGGTCATCGACAGTTTCGGACCTGGCCGGGCCCTCTTGTGGACGGGCATGTGCGGGGCCAACGCCCTGCCCTCGACCCGTCCCGCTCTGTCCACGTCCTTTTCCTGGCGTCCCGAGGAACTCCCCCATCTCTGCTGCCAGATCCTCGGCTCCGAACCCGAAGCCATGGCCAGGGCCGCCATCCGGGTTCAGGACGAGGGTTTTTTCGGGGTGGACGTGAACATGGGCTGCTCCGTGTCGCAGGTCTGCCGGTTCGGGGCCGGGGCCGCCCTGCTCCGGGACCCGAACCGGGCCCTGGCCATTGTCGAGGCCATTCGCAGGGCCGTGTCCATCCCTCTGTTCGTCAAATTCCGCACCGGATGGACCGACGACCCGATCCCTGCCGTGGACCTAGCCCGTCGCCTGGAGGATGCCGGGGTCGACGCCCTGGTCTTCCATCCCCGCATCGCCCCGGACCGCCGGACCCGACCTCCAAGATGGGCCCACATCAGCCTTGTCCGCCGGGCCGTGTCCATCCCGGTCATCGGCAACGGCAACGTCTTTTCGGCCGAGGACTGCCTACGGATGATGGACGAGACCGGATGCCACGGTGTGTCCCTGGGCCGCCTGGCCGTGGCCCGGCCCTGGACCTTTGCATTGTGGCTGGACGGAGCCAACCCCGGGCCCAATCCCTGGCTCACCTCGACCCTGGCCCTGCTGGACGCCTTGGCCGAGCATTTTGGCGAAAAAGACGCCGTCCGCATCTACCTCGGGCACCTCCCCTACATCGCAGCCAATTTCGTTTTCGGCCATTCCATGCTCTCCCGATTGCGGAAAGGCCACACTGTCGACGAACTTCGAACCGCGGCCCACCTTGTCCTTGATCCCGCACCCGAGGTGTCCTTGCGGCCGTCAACCTTTCTGTTTACCATATGAACTCGTATCATCTCTGAAAATCCGAGGAATACCCATGATCAAGATCGTCACCTCCTGCGCCGACTGCCCTTTTCTCCGCAACCGCCCGGAAGGAGCGGCCTGCGCAGTGTCGGTCCCCACCAACCGGCCCCTGGATCCCAAGGAGCCACGACCCTCCTGGTGCCCGCTGAAGCGGGAACAGATCATCGTCAGGGACTACAAGTAGCGCCGGCCATGATCTGGTGGATCACCCTCGGCGGGTTCGCGTTCGGATGCGTGGTCATGTTCGCGATCATGCAGCACGACCGTGGCTTCGACCCTGAAAAGCCGCCGGACGACCTTCCCGACGGCCACAATCGGCAAGGGAACCAAAATGATACCGAAGCTCGTCCCACCAAAGAAATCGATCCGAAGAAAAAACCTTGACTTTTGCGAAATCAAGCGTATTGTTTCTTTCTTCAGTGACGCGGGGTGGAGCAGTATGGTAGCTCGTCGGGCTCATAACCCGAAGGCCGAAGGTTCAAATCCTTCCCCCGCTACCACAAAATCAAGGGCTTGGAGGGAAATCCTTCAAGCCCTTCATATTTTGTCCGACCCGCTCGGGATTTCAGGACCGGCCGCTTTCAATCCCATGAAAGCCCTTTTTTCCTTGGCATAGGTCTCATTGTAGTTATGCCCTAGTCAGGATCTGGACTTTCGTCCGTTCATCCATAATCTGGAAAGGCGCGAAGGAACAAAACCATAACCCAATGCAAGGAGGATAACGATGAAATCGAAAAAATCCCCGGCTACGACTCCTCAAGGCTCCAACAAGGAGGAGCGCAAGGCCAAGGTCATCGAGGTGCTGAACAAGGCCCGGACTATGGAGCTCTTCGCCATCTCCCAGTACATGAACCAGCACTATGGCCTGGATGCCATGGACTACGGCGAGATGGCCGCCAACATGAAGCTCATCGCCATCGACGAGATGCGCCACGCCGAGATGTTCGCCGAACGGGTCAAGGAACTGGGCGGGGAACCCGTCACTGGGTACGACGAAAAAATTCAGAAGGGCCAGGACGTTCAGACCATTTTCGCCTCCGACGCCACCCTGGAAGACGACACCGTGGACATCTACAATCAGTTCCTGCTGGTCTGCCGGGATAACGGCGACAGCATCAGCGTCAAGCTCTTCGAACAGATCATCGACGAGGAGCAGGCCCACTTCAATCATTTCGACAATGTCAGTGAGCACATCAAAACCCTGGGCAACGTCTATCTGTCCAAGATCGCCGGCACTTCCGCATCCACCGGCGGCTTTGGCAAGGGTTTCGTCCTCAATCAGGGGGCCTAGTCCTGAACGTCCCCGCACCTCCCCTGCCGGAACCCGGGAAGGGGAGGTGCGGTATCGCGGCCATTTGACCGTGAGTTGACCGGCGCGTTTTTCTCCGGGCTTGACCGCTCCTCCCGGCTGAGGCACCCTGCACCGTAGCGGGGATCGTCGGCCGGTCCGAAAGCTATCCCTCCTGCTCATCCAACGACAAAAAACCGCCGATTGCTTGGACGATGCCCCATGGAGCACTCTTCGGCCATCTTCGTCACCCTGGTCCAGAACGCGGCCCTCCTGCTGGCCTCGGCCCTGCTCTTCGACCTTTTTGGAACGAGGTGGAAGACCGAGTCCTCCCATCTCGTCCCCAAAATCGTCTTCGGCCTCATCCTCGGTGTCATCGGTATGGTCATCATGGTCACCCCCTGGACCTACATGCCCGGCGTGGCCTTCGACACCCGGTCGATTCTGATCGGCACCACCGGCCTGTTCTTCGGAGCCGTGCCCACGGCCGTGACCATGATCATGACCTCCGGTCTACGCATCCTGCAGGGCGGGTCCGGAATCTGGATGGGGGTAACGGTCATTGTCGTCTCCGGCCTCATCGGTCTGGCCTGGAGGCTGGCAAGACACCATCGGCTGGACACGATGACCTGGCGTGAGCTGCTCGGCTTCGGCCTTACTCTCCACCTGGCCATGCTCGCCTCCACCATCGCCCTGCCCCGAAACATCGCCTTTGAGGCCTTCTCGCACATCATAATTCCTGTGCTTCTGATCTATCCACTGTCCACGGCCCTCCTCGGCATGCTTATGGTCAGACGTCTCGTCCATGAACGGACCGAGGAACAGCTTCGGGCCAGTAAGGACGAACTCACCCGGACCTTGCGGATCATCGACGAGAGCATCAACATCATCTTCGTCACCGATGCCGAAGGGACTATCAAATACGTGAACCGGACCTTTGAGGCCCTCACCGGTTTCAGCCGAAACGAGGCCCTCGGCCGAAACCCTCGCATCCTGGCCTCGGGTGAAACCCCGAAGAGCCGGTACGAAGCGATGTGGAACGCGATCAAGTCCGGCGAAACCTGGCGAGGAATGATCAAAAACCGGAAAAAGGACGGCGGATTCTATTGGGCCAACGGCTTCATCTCCCCCATTCTTGACGACCAAGGCCAAATCACCCACTTCATGGCCATCCAGGAAGACATCACCGACAAGGTCGCCAGTCGTCAGGAACTACGATTCCTAGCCGAACACGACCGGATCACCGGTCTGGTCAACAGGCATCACTTCGTGGAGATCCTGGACCAGACCCTTGCCAAATCCATCGAGGGCCGGACCGTGGCTGGCCTGCTCCAGATTGACATCGATGGTTTCAAGCTGATCAATGATGCCTTTGGCCACACTGTGGGGGATCAGTTCCTCCGGGAGCTGTCCGAATTCTTTGTGCAGCAAATCCAAAAGAACGAACTCCTCCGGGAATCGCCGACACCAGTCACCGTGGGTCGGCTGGGCGGAGACGAGTTCGGGATCCTCCTCCCGGACCTCGATCTGGACGCGGCCCTGAACGTCGCCGAATCCCTGCGGACTTCCGTGGAGGGCGGCATCTTCCTGGCCGGAACAGTGAGGACCACCATCTGCCTCGGACTGGTCGAAATCCCCGGGCACGGTACCACCAGCGGTGAACTCCTTGTCAAGGTCAATGCGGCCACGGCCACAGCCAAGGAATCCGGCCAGAACCGATGCGTGATCTATCAGCAGGGCGACGCCTACCTGAACGAAGTCCATTCCAGCCTAAAGACTAAACAGACCATCATCCAGGCCCTGGACGCCGACCGCTTCGTGCCTTGGTTCCAGCCCATCCTGGACCTGAACACCGGCTTGGTCACCCATTACGAAGCCCTGGCCCGGCTGGTCGACGAAACCGGAAAAATCCTGGCCCCTGCCTTTTTCATCCCCACGGCGGAGCGCTTCGGTCTGATCTACCGCATCGACCAGATGATCATCGAGAAGACCATGCGTTTTCAGGCTGAACTCCAGGCCCGGGGCCTTACTCTGTCCTTCGGGGTGAACATCTCCGGCAAGAATCTGGGTGACCGGGAACTCCTCTCCCGGCTCCAGACCTTCATGGATGAGAGCAAGGCCGACCCGGGCCGCATTGTCTTCGAGCTGACCGAAACGGCCGCCATCAGAAACCTCAAGGAGGCCGTGGCCTTTGTCAGGGCCTTGAAGGAATGGGGATGCAAATTCTCCCTGGACGACTTCGGGGTCGGCTTCACCTCCTTCGCCCATCTGATCGAGATGGAAGTGGACTACCTGAAGATCGACGGGGCCTTTGTCCGACGGCTACCCGACACCCCCCGGGACCGGATTCTGGTCAAGACCATCGCTGACATGGCCCGCGGACTGGGCATCAGGACCGTTGCTGAATTTGTCGACCAACCCGAGACCATCCGAATTTTGCGGGACATCGGCGTGGACTTCGCCCAGGGTTATTTCATTGGTCGTCCCGCTCCGGACATCCTAGAGCGGGACGACCCGGACCTCGAGTTCGGGGCCGATTCCTGAGGGCCACCACCCCAACCCATCGCCGACCAAGGGATCCCATGACCATTCGCCAAGGCATTCTGCTGCTCGGCGCCATCGCCGGACTCATCCTGGCCTATGTCTTGGCGGACGGAGCCCTGGGCCAAATATCCGACTATCGGTTCAAACAGGCCATGGCCGAGAGATTGCGGCTCGCCCCAGCCCTGTCGGCCGTCGTCCACGAACTGCAACGGGAACGTGGCCTGGCCTCCGGCTATCTCGGCAATCCGACCCGGACCAACTTGGACCTCCTGCTGGCCCAGCATGTCCGCACAGACCAGGCCCTGGCTGACCGACGCCTGTCCAATGTTTCCCTCGAAAGGCTCCGAGCGGAACTCTTGACCACTCGTCGACAGATCGAAGACGGTCATATGTCCTGGGCCTCCGCCTTTGCCTTCTATGTCAGGGAAGTGGAGGAAATCCAAAGTCATCTGATCAAGCCGACCGAAACCGACCCCGTCATCGCCCCGGACCTTCAGGCTCTCGTCCACCTCATGTCGGCCAAGGAATACCTCGGGCAGATCAGGGCCATGGCCAATAAATCCCTGCACGACTGGGGGGAGGTCAACATGGAGACGAGCTACGGGGTGGCCCGGCTCGACGCTCGAAGGCTTGTTCGCATCGACCTCTTCCGCCGCTCGGCCTCCAAAGACCTGGAAGCTGCCTTCGACCGAATCATGGTCCAAATGGATGCTCGAAAAAGTCTGGAACTCGTCGGTTTGATCGCAAGCCCCTTCTTCCACATGGCCGACATCGATACCGACGAGTGGTTTCCCCTGACCAGCCGCCCCATCGACGCCATCCGCCAGGTTGAAGATTACGTCCTAGCATACATGACCCGAGAACTCGACGCAAGGATGCGGGCCATTCGGGCCAAGGCCCTCTTCGAGACCGTCGCGGCACTGATCGTCGTCGGAACCGTTCTGAGCCTTGTGGTCCTCACCACCCGCAGACTCCTGCGCATTCTGGACACCCTGGCCGAAAACATTGACAGAATCACTGGCTCACATGATTTTTCCACCCGCATCCCGAGCCATGCCCGGGGGGAAATCGGAACCATCGTCCGCGGCTTCAACACCCTCCTGGACACAGCAGAGACGCTTCTCAAGGAAAAACAGCGCCAGGCCTACACCGATGCCCTGACCGGCGTCCCCAACCGGCTCTACTTCACCGAAGTGGCCCACAACCAGATCGCCCGTCGGCAACGCCACTCCGGCCCCATGTCCTTGATCATGTTCGACATCGACCACTTTAAAAGGATCAACGACACCCACGGCCATGACGTTGGCGACGACGTTCTGCGGAAGTTGACCTCCCGTATCCAGGCCTCGGTCCGGTCCATCGACGTCTTTGCCCGCTGGGGCGGGGAGGAATTCATCATCCTTCTGCCCGACGACCCGCCCGAGGCGGCCATGGTCCTGGCCGAAAAACTGCGGTCCCTGGTCGAGGACACGGACTTCGGCCCGGCCGACCGGGTCACGGTCAGTTTCGGGGTCGCCGGCCTGCATCCCGACGACGATTTCGACGGCCTCTGCAAGCGGGCCGACCTAGCCCTGTACGAGAGCAAGAACTCAGGCCGGAACCGGGTCACCCTGGCCCGGTGAACAGGGCCATCCGAACAGGTGTCCAATTCGGTTTTTGTGAATTCCCAGAATTACTCGGAATTTTTTCTTTCCGCTCTTCAAACCTGGTCAATATTCTGAAAGCAGCTTTTGACGATCGGTCGTTTTTCTGCTATAAAATAATTATTATATCGTAATAGGTTTTTGCATTTTTGAGCTATTCCTTGACAATGTCGCCAGATGTTTCGTCAACCAAATGAAGAATTAAGGAGAGTACAATGCCAGGGATAAAAACCTTGTCGATCCGCGCCAAATTGTTGCTGACCGGCATTCTGGCCACTATTGTGCCCCTTCTGATCATCACCTTGGTGGCCTCGTGGCAGGCCGGTGAGGTCGAAACGATAGCCGAGCAGGAGGTCATGCGGCTCAGCCATGCCAACAACGAGGCCATTGTCGCCGGCGTCGTGGGCATGGTCACCAGTCAGCAAGAAGTCCTGGAACAGAAAGTGTCCGCAGATTTGAATGTTGCCAGACACGTCATGAAACAGGCCGGGCCCGTGACATTTTCCCAACCGGGCGTCTCCTGGCGGGTCAGCAACCAGTTCACCCGTGAGGAGACCACCGTATCCCTGCCCAAGATGGCGGTCGGAGGACAGTGGCTTGGCCAAAACGACAACATCGACCACCCATCGGCCATCGTCGATAACGTCAAGGAATTGGTCGGCGGCACCTGTACCATCTTCCAGCGCATGAACGAGGCCGGAGATATGCTCAGGATAAGCACCAACGTTGAAACCCTGGCCGGAAAGCGGGCCATCGGGACCTTCATCCCCGCCGTCAACCCGGACGGCAAACCCAATCCGGTCCTGGCCCAGGTTCTGTCCGGCAAGACATTCATCGGCCGGGCCTTTGTGGTCAATGCTTGGTATATCACGGCCTACGAGCCGATCCGGGATGCTTTCGGCAGAATATCCGGAGTCCTCTACGTCGGAGTGCCCGAGGAAAGCGCCGCCAGCCTGCGACGCCAGGTCATGGACATAACCGTCGGCCAGACCGGATACGTCTATGTTCTGGACTCCAAGGGCAAATATATCATCTCGCAAAAAGGGCGACGGGACGGCGAGGTCATCTGGGAGACCAGGGACGCCGACGGCAAATTCTTCATTCAGGAAATCATCCAAAAAGCCACAGCCCTCAAACCGGGAGAATTTGCCCAGGTCCGGTATCCCTGGCAGAACCCCGGCGATCCCAGCCCCAGGATGAAATCCGTGAGCGTCGCCTACTTCCCACAGTGGGACTGGATCATCGGCGCCGGAACCTTCGACGATGAATTTTTTGCTGGCCTTAAAGCTATTAAAGAAGCAGATAGACGATCGTCCATGATCATGTGGAGCGTCCTGGCCGCGGCTCTGGTCGCCGTCGGGATCACTTGGCTACTCATTGCCAGCCGCATCACCGGGCCCATCCGCCGTTTGATGGGCTATGCCGAGGCCGTGGCCAAAGGCGATCTGGATGCCCAATCCAAGGTCGATCAGAAAGACGAGATCGGCAAGCTCAATCTGAGCATCCAAAGCATGGTCCACACCTTGAAACAAAAAATGACCGAGGCCGAGACTCAGGCCTCGGAGGCCGAGCAGAAGGCTCACGAGTGCACTCTGGCCACTGAAGAGGCCGAACAGGCCAAGCGAGAGGCCGAACAGGCCAAGCGCCAAGGCATGCTCCAGGCTGCCGAG
>RZZR01000020.1 GCA_009929795.1 Deltaproteobacteria bacterium
GCCTATGGATCTGCGCATTATCCTCATCGAGATCGAAGACGCCTCGGAATTCTGCCCGACCTGTACGCCTGCTGTGCGGGCGGCCGTGGAGCGGGTAGTCGAAATGATCCGTCAGGAATGCAAGTTGGGCTGACACAGCCCACGACAAGAATCTCAGTGCAACCAACGATCGAGCCAGGGCCGTTGCGCATGTCGCAATTCATCGAACATCGCTCGAATTTGATCGAGAGTGCAGACGGTGGCCGTCACCGGGTCGAGAGACAGGGCATGCATGGCCGCTTCGGGGCGTCTTTCCAGGGCCGCTTCCACGACCAGTCCTTGGACATTGATATTGGTCGAACACAAAGCGGCACATTGGCGGGGCAAGGCTCCAACGGCCACCGGATGCAGTCCGGTGCCGTCGGCGTAGACCGGAACCTCGACGATGCAGTCGTCCGGCAGATTGGCGATCAACCCGTTGTTGGGAACATTCGCGTTGACCCGGACCTTTTTTCCTGAAACCATGGCGTTTATGATTATTGGCGCATTGAGGACATTCTTTCTGACGGCAATGGGAAGCCGGCCTGACAGTTGGCTTTCAATTTCATTCCTGCCTGCGGCATGAACCTGTCGTTCGAGATCGAGCAGGTTCCATCGCCGGGGAAGGAATCGATTGATGGACTCCTCGTTCTTTCGGAAATACGGAACATAATCCGAAAAATGCCAATGATTTTCCGTGGACCAATACCCGAAATGGCGCAGGATTTCACAGCGGACCCCATCGGCCTGGAAAACATCAGGGTTGTCGGGCAATGAGCGGATTTCGGGGTACATGTCCCGGCCTCGGTGTTTGAGAGACAGGATCCAGGACATGTGGTTGATACCGCCAAACAGGAACTCCACTCCATCTGGAACCGGAGAGTACATGAGTTTGCCCCAGGCATCCGGGCTGTGGGGATGCTCGATCCAAGGGCCGATGCCGAGATACCCGGCCAGTTGGGCGACCGTGTAGGTCACACCGTAGCAGAGACCGATGGAGGCGATCGGCGACGATTTCCTCGCCGCCCAGACCAAGGGCGCCAGAGGATTGGCCTTGTTGATGAACAATGCCTGTGGGCAGACCTCCTCCATGTCACGAAGAATCGAGAGCACCGGCGGGATGTGCCGGAGGGCTCGAAAAATGCCTCCCGGCCCCAATGTATCCCCCACCTCCTGAATGACCCCGTATTTTCGGGGGATATCCATGTCCAGCCGCCACGCATCGAGGCCGCCCACCTGAATGGCGCAAACGACGAAATCCGCTCCACTCAATGCCCGCCGTTGGTCCGTCGTGGCCGTCACCTTGGCTCCCAGGCCATGCTGAGCAATCATCATCCGGGTCAATTGCAGCGTGCGGTCCAAAATTTCCGGGTTGAGATCCTCCAGGACGATTTCGGAATTTTGCAGGCTTTCATGGGCGAACAGGGAAGACAACAATTGCCGGGTGAACATGACGCTCCCCGCGCCGACGATGACGATTCTGGGCATCCGGGCTACTCCCTTTTGGTTTTCAGCACCAAGGCATGGACGGACACCGAGATGATGATGATCAGACCGTAGACGAGCCGGGTCCAGAACCCGGCCAGCCCGGCGGCGACCACGCCGGCCTCGATGATGCCGATGATGATCGAGCCGACTACCGTGCCGTAGATGGTGGCCTTGCCTCCAAAAACCGAGGTGCCGCCGATGAAGACGGAGGCGAAGACCAGGAGCAGGTATCCTTCTCCCTGGGTCGGCCACCAATTGGCCATTTCCAGGCAGATGAGCACCGAGACAAAGGCCGAGAGCCCTCCCATGAGCATGAAGAGGCCGAATCGGGCCTTGTCGACACCAACGCCCATCATCCTGGCGGCCTTGTAATTGTCGCCCAGAAATAGAAGAGCGTCTCCGAAGACATGGCGGTTCAGCACGAACCAGAACGCGACGGCAAGGCCCAGACACCAGAGGGATTGAGCAGGGAAATGCCCCAGGAGTCGGCCGACGAGCACATCATGGGTGATTGTCTCCCGGATGCCCGCGAGATTGAGGGCCAATCCGTCGGCCATGACAATGGCCGCGCCGCGCCAGAAGAATTGTGTGCCAATGGTGGCGATGATGGAAGGCACTCCGATGGTGACCACCAGCAGGCCGTTCAGGAAGCCGGCCCCGACTCCCGTGGCCAAGGCGGCCGCGATTCCCAGAGTCGGGCTGCCCGAAGCATTGAAGACCGCGGAAAACGCCAGCCCGCTGACGGCCATGACCGACGGAAACGACAGGTCCAGTTCGCCGGAGGCCACGCAAAAGGTCAGGCCGATCGCCAGCAGAGCGGTAAAGGGGATCGTGGACAAGAACGAAAAATAGATGCGTGGGCCGAGAAAGGTTTGGGGGCTGGCGGCCATGAAAATCGCCAGAAGTATCGCCAGGAGCGATGTGACGCCGATCTGGGGGGCGTATCGACGAACAAAGACCAAAAGAGTCGGTTGCATCGACGATTCCCTCATGTCGCGGCCTCGACCAGGGCGTGGAGCAGACCGTCCTGGGTGAGATCGGCCTTGCTGTATTCCCCGACATGGACTCCCCGGTCCATGAGGAAAAAACGGTCCGAGGCCATGTAGGCGTGGCCGATGTTGTGGGAGATGAACAGACAGGCCTTGCCTTCCGCCCTGATCTGTCCAATGAAGTCGAGGACCTTGCCCACTTCCTTAAGGGACAGGGCCGTGGTCGGTTCGTCGAGAATGACGATGTCGGCTTGAAAGTGCATGGCCCGCCCGATGGCCAAACCTTGTCTCTCCCCGCCTGAAAGCACCGAGACCTCGGCATCGGCGTCAATGCCGACTCCCCGAAGCCCCAGGCGACCGTTCAGGATATCCAGGGTTTCGGCCCGTTCGCGTCGGACATCGATGAATCCGAGTCTGTTGATCAGGTGGCGGCCCATGAAAATGTTTCTCCAGAGAGGTTGCTTTTCGCCCAGGGAACGCTCCTGGTGGACCGTCTCGATTCCGAGGCTTCTGGCGGCCTTCACCGTGAATCGATGGATGTCGATGGATCGACCTTTGATGCGGATTTCACCGGAATCGGCCTGAAGCACTCCCGAGATGACCTTGACGAGAGTGGACTTCCCGGCCCCGTTGTCGCCAAGAAGGGCCACGACTTCCCCTGGGTGAAGGCGAAAATCGATATGATGAAGGGCGCTCACCCCGTCAAACGACTTGCAGATGTCGCGGAGTTCGAGGATTGGGGGATTTTTTGATTCTTTGGACAAGGGAAGTCGGCTCCGACGAAAAGTGAGGCTGTGATGCTCGCAGGAGCAAAGGGTGGTCCTGGCCGAGACGCGAGCCGGTCGTCAGGTATGGACCGGCTCGCGCAAGGGGGCTCTGTTCCTTTAGCGAAGGCCCTTTTGGGCCAGAGGGGCGATCAAATCAATGTTGTCGGCATGGACGAATCCGGCCCCGGTCTCGATGACCAGACCCGAAAAGCCGAATTTTTTGGTCAGGACGATCTGCAGGACCGGAAGATAGCCCTGCAGGAAGGGCTGGCCGTCGCCGACCAGATCGACGTATCCGCTCTTGATGGCTGCGGCTGTTGCCGGCGACAGGCTGAACCCGCATCCGTAGATGGCATCGGGCTTTATCCCGGCGGCTCGGAAGAAATTCTCGAGCTGTCCGGTCAAGGCCCCGTGATCCATGAACACCACCTTGGTATCGGGATTGGCCGACAGGGCCGCGGTCATGAGAGGGGCGCCAAGAGATGCGTCCTTGTCGATTTCAGGGGTGATTTCCATATAATCCACCGTGAGGCCGGCTTTTTCCAAAGTCTCGACAATGCCGACCGTGGAAAGTCCCCGGGTTGGTTTGCTTTTCAGGCCCCAGACCAGGGCCTTGTCGCCTTGGGTCAGACCGAAACGCCGGATGGCCTCGGAGGCCAGGGCGACTCCCCGGGACATGTTGTCCACTCCGACATAGCCGAATCCCTTGGACTGGTTGGCCGCGGTCAGCATCGGCAATTCCGTGTCGGATGCCGTGACGATGATGCCCATCTTGACGGCTTCATTGACCAACGGGCCATAGGCGTCGTCGCCGGGATGACCCATGACCACGATTCCGTCGGGCTTGGCGGCCATGGATTTCTTGAAGTTTTCGAGCATGGTCTGCGGGTCCCAGTTCGAATAGACGAATTTGACCGTGCAGCCAAGATCGGCCGCGGCCTGGGCGGCCCCATTCTGGACCACGGTGGCGTATGGTTCGCCGACGGCCCCGCCGACATCGAAGTAGACGGTCAGCCCTTTGCCGCTTTGGGCGAGTTTCCCTTCACCCCATGCCGGGCCGACCATCAGTACGCCAAAAAGCAAAATCGCCAACGCTAAACGAATTTGTCCTTTCATTTCAAATTGCTCCATCTGTAAAGGGTGAATTCACGATTCGAGAACTCGGGCGCCGATCAAAGGCTCATTGCCCACCAAGTCAGGTTGTCTGAAGTCGTATAGTTCATCCATCAATTTCCTTGAAATTATTTATTCGGATGGATGTGGCCCGGATGCATCGAGAAAAACGATGGCCAGGACGACTTCGACCGTAGGCAGATATCTTTCCGTGGCATTGAGATGAGCACGAGATGGGCATCGTCAAAGGTTCTTGTCATCGGGCCATGCTCTTCGGCCAGACCTTGACGAGCCTGGTTTTCGTCCCCAATGATGCAACTGGAGCGTACTATCAGCTCATGAGGGGCAACGATGATAAGACTCGTGATGTGCATTGCAATGGCCATCCTCCTGTCCGGCTGCGAGGATACTGATGTGGGCATGGCCATTCAGGCCGGAGCGGACGCGGTCCGGGCGATCACGCTGGACGACGACGATCTGAGGCGGTTGGCCGAGGATATCGCTGCGGAGTCCGACCGCAGGCATGTGATGGCCAGGCCGGATCATCCTCAGGCCAGACGATTGGCCGGATTGACCGACGGTTTGAAAGGGTACCAAGGGCAGGAATTCGACTTCAAGGTCTATCTGTCGCCCACGGTCAACGCCTTTGCCATGGCCGACGGAACCATCAGGATTTATGGCGGTCTGATGGACATGATGACCGATGATGAACTGCTTTTCGTCATCGGCCACGAAATGGGGCATGTCGTTGAAAACCACGTCCGGGAGAAAATTGTCCTGGCCTATGCCGGGAGCGCGGTCCGCAAGGCCATCGCCTCGCAGCAGAACGAGGCCGGGCAGATCGCCAGATCGGTTTTTGGCGCCCTGGCCGAGAGTCTGCTCAATGCCCAGTTTTCACAAAAAGAGGAGCGTGAGGCCGACGATTTCGGGGTCCGTTTTCTGGAGTCGGCGGGCGGGAACAGGCAGGCGGCCGTCTCGGCCCTGACCAAGCTGGCCACATTGGGAGGGGACCATTCCTTTCTGTCAAGTCATCCGGCCCCGGAGGCCCGGGCCAAGAGGCTCCAGGCCAAGCCCGATGATGACGGCCCTCCCAAGAACCGATCTTGGGCTGACCGCTCCCTGGGGTGGTTGAAACGTTTCCTGCTTTAGACGTTGTCTGGGAGTATGAGATGTCGAATGATGACAGACAGCTAAGATGGGGCCATGCCCTGGCCCGGGAGCACGAGCGGCAATGCTGGACCCGAGGCATTCGCATGAGAAAGCCGGTGTTCGTGATTTCGGGAAGCGAGACGACCCTCGGATTCTGGAACGAGAGGCAAAGGACCATCGGCATCTCCTCGCGGCTGATCGAAAGGCACCCTTGGGATTACGTCGTCGAGGTTCTCAAACATGAGATGGCCCACCAGTATGTATCGGAGAATTTGGCCGATGCCGGGCAAAGGCCGCACGGCCCACTTTTCCGTCAAGCCTGCGAACGGTTGGGTGTGCATCCGGCCCTGCAAAGGGCAACATCCAGGGGAAGTGTCGACGACTTGGTAAAGATACTGGATCCGCAGGAAGGGAGAGAGGGCGAGGATGTCATCCGCAGGGTCGAAAAACTCCTCTCCCTGGCCAATTCAGAGAACGAGCACGAGGCCCGGGCCGCTTCGAACAAAGCCTGTCATCTGCTGGCCAAGTACAATTTGAGCGGAATCGGAGCGGCCACAATTCGACCGGCGGCGTACATATCCATTTGCCGGAAAAAGAAGCGGCTGTCGGTCTTCGAGTCCTATCTGGCCTCGGTCCTGATCGAACACTATCATGTGGAGTGCGTCGTCGGCAGTGTCTACGATCCCATGGCCGACGAGAGCTACAGGCGAATTCATGTGTTCGGCCGGCCAGCGTCCCTGAAGGTCGCCGAGCATGTCTACGAGTTTTTGGCCCGGGCGGCCGAACGATGTTGGGACCGGTACAAGCAGACGACCCGGGCGACGTACCGGGCCAAGAAGACATTCATGTTCGGCTTCATCGAGGGCGTGCACACTGCCCATCGGAAGCGGACGCCATCCATGCAGGCCGAACTCGAAAGCGAGCTGAACCTGCCAGTGGTCTCGATGCAGGCGATCATCGAAGGGAACAAGGCGGAGATTCGGGAGGAGGTGCGTCGTCTCTATCCCCGGTTGTCGCGCCGGTCCGTCGACAGCGGCTCGGGGTCGCGGGAGGCCTTCGAGTCTGGCCGTGACGCCGGGCAAAAGGTCCGGATCCGAAAGGGATTGGGAACGAAGGCGACTAGCTCGGGCCGGGCTCTGAACTCATGAACTCAGGCCAGACAGGATAGTTTCGATCAAGGCGTCGATTCCAGGTTGGTCGGAAAGCCCCAGGACCGAGGCCGAACACAGTTGCCGGGCCACGAGGCCGGGCAGAGTGGGAATGATCGTCGTCAGATCGGGAATTCCGTCCAACATGGGAACCGAGGCCCCCTTGGGGGAACGGTTCAGAACCAGAACCTGACGGGCGAGTTCAAGCTCCCTGGCCAGGCGGCCGATGCCGGCCGCAGTCTGCAATCCGCGCAGGCTTGGTTCGCTGACCACCACCAAGCCGTCCACATGGGCCACGGTGCCCCGGCCCAGATGCTCCACCCCGGCCTCGAGGTCGACAAGGACCCACCCTCCGGTTTCGACCACAAGATGGCGTAAAATGGCCTTCAAGAGGGAATTGGCCTCGCAGGCGCAGCCGCCTCCGGCGGCCGTCACCGTTCCCATGACCAGCAAGCGTTTGCGACCAGGTCGGATTCCGGGTTTGGGGTCGTCCCCCAGGGGAAGGTCGACGGCCAGATTGGCCGGCAGGTCGCACACCTCGGGGTTCAGGTTCATCATCCCCCTGCCGATGCGTTCCCGAATGAGGTCTTTTCGGAGAACCAGGGGCTCGGGCAGGTCGCCGGCCTCGAGTCCGCAGGCCTGGCCCAGGGACAGGGCCGTGTCGGCGTCCACCATCCAGACGTCGTGTCCTTGGCGAGCCAGGTAGTCGCCTATCCAGGCACAAATGGTCGTTTTTCCCACCCCACCTTTGCCGGCAAAGGCCAGTTTCATGTCCGCTCCCGTTTTTCAGGATTGAATGCCCGGGGGCAGCCCGTGCGGGCCACCTCCGGGCGGAATGAGGGCTTGGGCTTTCGGCTAGGCGCCAAGGCCCAAGGCCGTGCGCTTGGCCTTGATGCGGGCATCGATGAGTTCGGCCGCCTTGAAGGGGTCGGGTTCCACGGCAAAACAGGCCCCTACCACATCGTTCAGGCCGCCCAGGGCCAGATTGGTGACCGTTTCCGAACCGGTGATGTGCGGCGGCAGGCCAAGATGGGTGTAGATTCCCGAGGCCACGGCGTAGAGTCCGATGGCGGCCGCCTTTTCAGAGTACCATTCCGGGGCGCTGGCGGCCACGGGCAGATCGGCGATGTCCACGCCAAGGGCGTTGGCCAGCACGGCGCAGAGATGCAGGATGCGCGAATTGTCCACGCAGGAGCCCACATGCAAGACCGGCGGTATGCCCAGGGAGTTGCAGACGGCTTTGAGTCCGGCCCCGGCCTGGTCCGCGGCCGCGGGCATCATCAACCCGGCCTTGCCCATGGCCACGGTGGCGCAGCCAGTGACCAGGACCAGGATGTCCTTCTTGATCAGTTCCTTGGCAAGGGTGGTATGCACGTAGTCATGCTTGAGCTTGGGGTTGTTGCAGCCCACTATGCCCACGGCCCCGCGGACCTGGCCGGCCTTGACGGCTTCGATGAGGGGGGCGGGGGTGCCGCCCAGGGCTCCAAGGATGGCCTCGTTGGAGAAGCCTGTCATCAGTTCCACCGGCCCCTGGGGAATGTCCACCCGGGCCTGGTCGCGGCGGGCAAAGTTTTCGATGGCCATGCGCACCAGTTTCCGGGCCTGGCTCTTGGCGTTGGTGTAGTTGAACTCGACGTGCTCGGCGCCCGTGAACCGGGCCTTGTCCGAGGTGGACACGAACTTGGTGTGGTAGCAGTCGGCCACCTGAACAAGGCTGGGCATGATGCACTGGTAATCCACCAGAATGAGTTCCACCGCGCCGGTGATAATGGCCAGCTCGGTCATCAGATGGTTGCCGGCCATGGGGATGCCCTGGCGCATGAGGACTTCGTTGCCCGTGCAGCAGAGGCCGGCCACATTGATGCCGGCGGCCCCGGTCGCCAGGGCCTCCTTCTTGATCCCAGGGTCGTTGACTGCGTCCAGAACCATTTCCGAGACGATGGGCGAGTGGCCATGGACAAGAATGTTGATCTGGTCGGCCTTCAGAACGCCCAGATTGACCTTGCCCACCTTGGGCGTGGGCGTGCCGAAGATGATGTCCGAGAGTTCTGTGCCGATCATGGACCCGCCCCAGCCATCTCCCAGGCAGAGACGGGCCGAGTGGAGGCAGAGGCTGATCGCGTCGGAGTCCACGCCCATGTGCGTTCGGTGCATCATTTCCACGATGTCGCGGTCGATGCCTCGAGGGGTGATGCCCAATTTTTTCCAGAGGTCCTGGCGTTTTTGGGGAACCCGGGACAAGAAGCCGAGATTGTTGTGCTGGAAGCCGAAGTCCTGGATCATGGCCCGGGCCACGGCCAGCGCCAACTCTTGAACGTTCTTGCCAGCCTCGTCCACGCCGATCTCACCGGCGATGCGTCTGAGTTTGGCCTCGTCGCGGACCTCGTAATCGGTGGTTCGCCCCTGGCCGATGGCGTGCAGGGTTTCGACCAGATCCCGGCCGTGGTCGGAGTGAGCGGCCGCGCCCGCCGCCACGAATCGTCCAAAGTTGCGGGCCACGGTCAGGTCGGCATCGGCCCCGCACACGCCGCGCGGTTTCTTCTCGCTGATGCGGCAGGGCCCCATGACGCATTTCTGGCAGGTCAGGCCCTTTTCGCAAAATGGGCAATGGGGTTCCTGTTGTTCCAAGCGGTCCCAGACAGTTTCGACTCCGTCCCTCTGGGCCTTGCGGATCATCTGCTTGGCGTCGTCCCAGATGGTCAGATCATCGATGGTTCGTTTGTCTTTGGTCATGGCTCCTCCCGTTGTTTATTTCTCCGTCATGACGCACGGAGAATTTGTAGGCTTGGCGTGAAGGACATGATTCTTGAAAATGAAGGTCATGTCTGTCGGCTAGCCGACACGGGAAGGACAAAGGCGGGCCGAGAGAAAAAATCAGGACAGCCTGGCCTCGAGACGGGTCAGGTCGGGAATGAGGTATTCGCCGCGACCGAGCTTGACCAGATCGCCGGAGCGGACCAGATCGGAAATAAGCATGGACACGGTCTGGCGGGTGGCACCGACGATCTTGGCCATTTCCTCGGTCAACAGCCCCAGACGGATGATTCGGCAGCCCTTGTCGTCGCAGGGTTCGCCATGGCGGGCCTCCTCGAGCAGATAGCCGACCAGTCGAAGGGACGCGTCGTGAAAGACCAGCCCGTGGATGATGGAAAAGGAGTTCTTGAGCAGGCCGCCCAGGACGTTGATCATGGCCCCGGTCAGTTCGGGATAGGACCGCAGGCCGGCATGAAAACGGCCTGTTTCGGTGACCAGAAGGACGCATTCGTCCATGGCCTCGACAAAAGCCCGGGTATGGGTGGAATAGACGGCCCCGGGTTCCAGGATGGCCACGGTGAATTCCTTGTCCACCGAGGCCAGGTAGATGCGTACCCGACCGGAGGAGACCACAAAGACCAGATCGGGTCCTTCTCCGGGTTGATAGATCAAGGCCCCCTTGGCGTGGGTTCTTTCCATGAACTGAGCTCGGAGTTCGGCGTGCTCGGGCTTGGCCAGTTCGTCGAGCAGGTTGACGTCGGTCAGCTTCATGGTTTGTTTCGTATTTTCAAGATGGTCGGGAAAAAAAGAAGATGCATCTTTTTCCCGGTTTCGTCCAGTTGACCCTCGACGGCAAAGACGTATGTCAAGCCCGGTTCAGCGCTCGGCCTGATGCAGGTCCTTCTGGACGTCGGGGCTCAAATCGGCGGTCAGGTAGTCCAGGGTCATGGGCAGGGCCACCGAGATTTCCGGAATGTGCATGAGGCCGATTTCAACCCGGCCCAAAGCGCAGTGCAGGAGATGGCCCCCGACCGTGTGGTCGTGATTCAGGAAGTGGAGGTGGAACCCGGGCACGACCAGGGACTTGATGAATTCAGGGGTGTAGAAGCCGACCAGGGATCCCCGGGTGTCGGTGAAGGTGAACTCGACCTGATTCCGGGCGGCCTCGACCAGGGGGCGGCCCTGCTGCTGGGCCGGGACGGACCGGGCGTGGATCAGGTCGAATTCGCCTCGGATCAGGACGGCGTAGGCCATGTTCGGTGACGGGATCAGGCCGCGCAGGAAATTCCAGAACCGTTCCCGGTTCACAGGGCTCTCTGGTTCTTCAGTCGTGTCCGGGGCGAAGAAGGTCACGCAGGCAAAGGGCGTTTCGACGGCATCGTCCACCGGCCGGATGCGGCCCGAGGCCTCGGCCCGATACACGACCCCGTCCAGAACGATCATCTCCCCATCCAGGCCGTTGAAGGTTCCAAGGCCGAAATCGCCATGGGTTTTCAGTGAGGTCATGCTCGTGGGGGCTTGATAGAGCCCCTGCATCAGGGCCTCCACCGGGCAGGAGATGAACAGGGATCGTTGGGGCGTTATCGTTTTCATCGGGTTCCTCTCAGGGCTTGACGATGTCGTTGAATTCCTGGGGCCGAGCCCCTGTGGGCGAGAATCCCCGAATCACGGCCTGCAGGCTCAGGATGACCATTCGGCTGGACTGGGTGAAGAACCGGTTGGTCATCAGCAGCCGGGTCACTTCCCTTTCCTGAATTGCGCCATGGGCGATGGCCTTGGAGCAGGATCCTATGAACCGCTTGTCCTCGTTTTCCACGGCTTTGAAAAAGGCCTTCAACTCCTCATCCATTCCAGGGGCTTCGGGGATCTGGGCGCTGGCAAGGGCCCGATCGACAAGGCCGGCCAGGCGATGTTTGAAGTCCTCGTGAGCTTCGACCATGAACGGGGTGTCGTCCCGGCCGAAGTCTTCGATTTCGGGATGGAGCTCGAACAGATTTTTGGTGGCGTTCATGATGCTCCGGCTGCCCCGGATGACCGGTTCCAATTGTAGGGCTTCGGGTTCGGCTATTCCGTGGGCCTGCATGCGGGCATAGAAGGCGAAAATCTCGGCGTGCAGGTCTTCCAGATCGTCGTAGCGGATGGCGCCGTTTTGGCCGGTGCCCTTTACCGGGCCTGTCTTGGCCCGGGTTTCGGGATCGGTCCCTTTGGATGTCAGTGCATAGAGCCGGGCGATAGCGGCGAGTGACAGGGAGAGCTGGTGCAGGATTTCCTTGCGGAGGGCGATCATGGCCGCTTCAGGCACCTGGGTCGAGGTGTTCTGAATGAAAATGGTCAGCATGGCCCGTTTTTCTGGAAAGAGTCGTTTCAGGAAACATTCGAAAACGGGAATGGCCGGAAAGAAGATGAGTGCCCCAATGCAATTGAACAGGGTGTGGAAAGCGGCAATGCCCAGGACTGCATTGTTTTCGGGATCAAAGACCAGGCCGATGAGGCTGAGCAGGAGAGGAAGGGTCAGGGTCACGACCAGGGCCGTCCCCACGTTGAAGACGAGAGAGCTGACAGCGGCCTGCTTCTTGGCCGGGATGCCGCCGATGGCCCCGATGAGGATGGTTACCGTGGTCCCGATGTTGGCCCCGATGACCATGGCCGCCCCTTGGCCGAAATCGATGACTCCGGCGAAGATGGCGGTCAGGGTCACGGCGATGGCCGCGGAACTGGATTGCATGATGGCCGTCAGCACCGTTCCGACCATGACATAAATCCATAGCCCCAAGTCCGGGAGCGAGGACAGGTCGAGAGAGGCCGTCATGGCCTCGACACTCGTCTTCATGTAGTCCAGCCCCAGAAAGAGGAAGCCAAAGGCGGCCACGAGCTTGCTGAAGTGGACGTAGCGTTGGCTGTGGCCCAGAACGATCAGGCCGAGCCCGCCAATGCCGATCATGGGCAGGGCCAGGGCGTCGATCTTGAACGAGAAGCCGAACACGGCCACGATCCAGGCCGTCAGGGTCGTTCCGACCATGGCCCCCATGATGACGGCGATGGCGTGTCCGAGGGTCAGGAGCCCTGCGCCGACAAAGGCCAGGACCATGAGGGAGACCGCCGAGCTGCTTTGGAGCACGGCCGTGCTGACAATGCCGGTCAACAGGGCCGAGAGCCGGGTGCCGGTGAAGCGGCGAAGCAGGGCCTTCAGGGATCTTCCGGCCAGGAGCTTGATGGATTCCTCCATCATGAACATGCCAAAAAGGAAGATGCCCAGTCCGGCCAGGAATTTCCATCCATCGAACCATTGGAGCATGTGGGACGACCTCGATCGATTTTGTTTAGAACGGCCAGAAGAGCGGGATGAGGGGGACGGCGACCCCGGCAACGATGAGAGACAGGGGCAGACCGAGGTGCCAGTAGTCTCCGAATTGGTAGCCACCGGGGGCCATGACCAGGGCGTTGGACTGGTGCCCGACCGGGGTCAGAAAGGCGCAGGAGGCGCCCACGGCCACGGCCATGAGCAGGGGATCGGCCGAGACGGCCATGCCCTCGGCCAGGGTCAGGGCGATGGGGGCCATGAGGACCGCGGCGGCGGCGTTGTTGACCACGTTGGAGAGAAGCATGGTGCCTACCAGAAGCACGGCCAGGGTTCCCATGGGCGGAAGATGGCCGGACAGAATCAGCATCTTTTCGGCGATGAGCCTGGCTCCACCAGTGCTTTCCAGGGCGTGCCCCAGGGGGAAGAGGGCTCCGAGGAGAACGATGATGGGCCAGTCCACGCTTTCGTAGATTTCTTTCAGGGAAATGAGGCCGACGAGGATCATTAAAACCGCGGCGGCCACAAAGGCCACCTGGACCGGCAGGACGTTGAATGTGGACAGGAGCATGGCGGCGATGAAGATGCCCACGGAGGAAAGGATTCTCGAAGGCCTCCCCATCTGGAGTCCCCGTTCAGCCAGGGGCAGGCAGCCGCAGTCCTTGAGCAGGGTCTGGAGAGCGGCGTCGGTGCCCTGGAGCAGGAGGATGTCGCCGATGATCAGCCGGGTCTGGCCCAGTTGGCGCCTCAGTCGGCGGCCGCGGCGGGCAATGGCCAAAAGGTTGACCCCGTAACGGTGGCGCAGGTCCAGAACGGCGGCCGTGGATCCGACCAGGGGGGAATCCGCCGCGACAACCGTCTCCATGATCCGGACCTCCTCGGACCCCAGAGTGGCCTTGGGGTGGGTCTTGCTTTCGGCCAACCGGAGTCCCAGACCGTCGACAAGGGTCTTCAGATCCTCGGAATCGGCCTCGACCATGAGGATGTCCCCGGCCTGGATGATCATGTATGAAGATGGAGCCGGGAGATGGCGGTCGTCGCGGACCAGGTCAACCACCGAGGCCTCGGTCTCCTGCTCCATGGCCGAGATCAGATGGAAGACCGTCTTGCCTACGAATTCGCTGTCCTCGGGGATCAGAATTTCGCTGAGGTAGCTGTCGATTTCGAACAGTTCGTCGGGCGAGTCCTGGGTCTCGCGCTTGGGGGTCAGGCGCCAGCCGATCAAGGAGATAAAGGCCAGCCCGGCCAGGGCCACGGCCGCGCCCACAGGGGTGAAATCGAACATGCCAAAGGCCGGCTGGCCCGTTTGCTCCCGAAAGAGGGCGATGATGATGTTGGGCGGGGTGCCGATGAGGGTGATCAGCCCGCCGACCAAGGAGCCGAAGGCCAGGGGCATGAGGAGCAGGGACGGGGACCTGCCGCTGCGTCGGGACATCCAGATGGCCACAGGCATGAGCAGGGCCAAGGCCCCGACGTTGTTCATGAATCCGGAGCAGACGATGACGATGGCCGTGAGGGCCGTAACCTGGGCCACGGGCCGGGTGCCGACCCGGGACAGTTGGCGGGACAGGGCGTCGACGACCCCAGCGTTTAAAAGTCCCCGACTGATGATCAGGACCGCGGCTACGGTGACCACGGCCGGGTGGCCGAAACCCAGGAATAGCTGATCGGCCCCGATCAGGCCGGCCAGATAGACCAGCAACAGGGCGGCCAGGGCAACGAGATCGTATCTCCACCGGCCCCAGACAAAGAGCACCAACGTGGCGCCGAGTATGCCAAAAACGGTCAGTTGATCACCGGTCATGGCCTGGATTTCCTTGGACCGCGTCAGGTCCGGATGATTGTTGCACGTTTCAGGCTTGGGGCGGAGTCGGTTTGAAGTGGACGTCCTGTTGCGGGTAGGGGATGGTGATGCCTTGGCGATCGAACTCGGTCTTAATCGCCTCCAGAAGATCCCATCTGACGGCCCAGAGTTCACTGGTCTTGACCCATGGGCGGACAAAGAGGTTCACGCTGCTGTCGGCCAATTCACCGAGGACGATGGTCGGTTTTGGGTCGGGCAGGATGCGATTTTCTTTGGCCAGGATGTCGGCCACGATCTTCTTGGCCTTGGCCACGTCGTCGTCGTAGCTGATGCCGATGACCAGATCCAGGCGGCGGGTCGGGTTGGCCGTGATGTTGGTGATGTTCTGGCTGAGGACTCGGGAATTGGGGATGAAGATCTTCTGGTTGTCCGGCGTGATCAGAACGGTGTTGAAGATGTTGATGGAATCCACCGTGCCGGAGGTTCCGGCCAGGTCCACGAAATCCCCGACCTTGAAGAAGCGGAAGATGATGATCATGACCCCGGAAGAGAAGTTGGCCAAGGAGTCCTTGAGGGCCAGGCCGACGGCCAGTCCGGCGGCGCCGAGGATGGCCATGAAGGAGGTCACGCTGATGCCGAGCTGGCTGATGGCCGCAATGACCACGGCGGCCATAATGGCGTAGTAGGCAATGTTGCCGAGAAAGGTGGATAGGGTCTGTTCGATGCGGCCCCTTTTCAAGGCGGCCTGAATGAGGTCGGAAATCTTACGGGAAACCTTCATTCCGAGATAGAAGATGAGCACGGCAACGATGAGCCGAAAGCCGTATTCGCTGACCCAGGAGACGAGGTCGTGCAGGAGATCGATCAGTATTTCCTTCTTGAAGGATGTCAGGTCCAATTTGTTCAGGTCGATGGTTCCGTTCATGGATACTCCTTGTTGCGATGCTTTTGGAAATTTTTGTAACGGAAATCCCCTGTTCAGACAAGTTTGGCCGTGTCGAGAGTCCGGAAACCGGGCCGGGAAAAGTTTCCGGCCACGCGTCACGAAATGCACATTCGCCGAACGCGGTTTCGCTCCAAGGCATCGAAAGCCCATGTCTGAACGATTTTTCTTCATCACGAAGGAACAGGTAAGCCGGATTGGTTTGGAATGTCGCGGCCTCGATTCTGTTCTTGCCGAAAAACCCGGATTGGCCAATGTTGGATTGGTGAGGCAAAATCATCTTGCGTGTGGGAAACACGTTTCGTTTAATCGCCTGGAGTCTTGACCATGACCGAGGATTCGATATCGGCCCGGGGCCTGTTTCCCCGGGGGCTGGATCAGCCGACAGAAGGCTACCGTTTTTCCTTTGATTCGCTGCTCCTGGCCGCGTTTGCTCCGGCCGGAAGGCGTATTCTCGATCTGGGGGCAGGGTGCGGGGTGGTGGGGCTGACCATCCTCCTGCACCGGATTGATTCGGAATCTCGAATCGTGGGTTTGGAGCGGACTCCGGTTCTGGCGGACTGCGCCGAGAGAAACGCCATAAGTCTCGGGTTTGGGTCCCGGTACGATCTGATTCGCGGCCGGGTGGAGGACCTGCCCGGAGCCCGATGGTTCGATGCTGGGAGTTTTGACGGCGCAGTCATGAATCCGCCCTTCAGGAGTCCGGGTTCGGGGCGGGTTTCGGAGCGGGAGGAGGTCCGCTCGGCCCGGTTTGCCGGGGGAGGGGTGCTGAAAGCGTTTGTCCAGGGGGCGGCTTGGGCGGTCCGGACCGGGGGATGGGCGGCGGTTGTCTTTCCTGCCGAGCGTTTGTCTGAATTGCTCGTCCTGTTGACCGGGGTCGGGCTGGAGCCCAAGCGCCTGGTCATGGTCCACCCCAGAAGAAGGGAACCCGCCCGGCTCGTCCTGGTGGAGGCCAGACGAAACGGCTCGCCGGGTCTCATTATCGAGCCGCCGCTGGTTCTTCACGTCGGTCGGGGAGCGAAAACACGATTGACCCGGCAGGTCCTTCGGTTCTGCCCCCATCTTTCCTGCAATCAGGGGCTTTCCAAAAACGATTTGAACGGGTGAGCTTTCAGCCGACCATGACCGGGTCGAACACGTCTCCGGTCAGGCATTCTCCGCCGACGTCGGTGACCAGAAAGGTGTTCTCCACCCCGACCATGCCCAGACCGGGAATGCCTAACTTGGGCTCCAGGGCCAGAACCATGTTCGCTTCCAGGGGGGCGGCGAAGCGGCGGGCGACGACCGGGTGTTCGTCCACGGTCAGACCGATGCCGTGGCCCAGGAAACGGACCTTGTTGCCGCCGAGGCCCATGAACCCTTCTTCCCATCCTTCCTTTCGGGACAGCTCCCAGTATCTGGAGAATAACTCTTCAGGAATGGCCCCGGGTTTCAGTTCGGAAGCTAGTTCAGCCTGGATCCGCTGGCAGAATTCCTGAGCCCGGCGAGCCTGGTCAGGAATTCTGGACCCGGCAGCCCAGTAGACCTGGGTCTTGTCGGTGTGGTAGCCCTCCAATCCAAAACCGCAGTCCACGGTCAGGGGTCGGCCCGGTTTCCAGATCTTGTCCCGGCTGCCCATGAAGGGCACGGCCGGATGGACTCCGCGCAGTCCCACCGGGCCGTTGAAGACGCTTGGGTGGATGCCGCTGATTCCGGCCGAGACATGGCCGAGAAAGACCTCCTCGCCCGGAGCCTGCATGCGCATCATGCCCTGATGACCCAGCTCAAAGAAGACCTGCCAGAGGGCCACGGCGATGTCGTATTCGGTCATGCCCGGAGCGATGTGTCTGGGAAGTTCCTCATATTTGGCCTGGTGGTGTCGGCGGCCGGCCTCGCGCATGATGGCGATCTCGAAGTCGGTCTTGACGGCCCGGGCCAGGCCGATGGCCCGATCACCGGGAAGAAAGACGATGTCCGGCATTCGGTTTTGCAGGAGGGTGGCCAGAGACCACGACAACCCGGTCATTTCGGCGGCCACGGGCCCGGCCAAGGGGGAGCCGGATTCCTTGGCCAGACCGGGAATTTCCGAATAGGACACGAATTCGACGATGGCCGACAGGGGGGATTCGAGCCTGGCCCGTTCGGCGGCCTTGCGACAGAAGAGAATCGGACGCCCGTCAAGGGGAATCCAGAGCAGGCCGTTGGCCCAGGTTCCGGTGAAGTAGAAGATGTTCAGACGCGAAAAGATCATGGCTCCTCGGGCCTGGGGAGCGATACGGGGCAGGTGGTTCCGGAAGGCGGCAAGTCGCCGGTCGGATTCGGCGCGGGCAAAAGTCTCGGTGTCGGGCATGGCGAATGGGGATTGTGGGGCCCCGTGCGGGGCCCCGGTTTGGAAAATGTCAGTGGCTCGGCCTCAGCCGAGGTCCTCGGTCAGGACCATGGCCCGGGCGGCCTTGACCTCGTCCAGGCGGCGGACCGGGGTGGCCAGCGGGGCCCTGTGGAGGCTCTCCGGGTCTGTCTCGGCCCGGGTCAGGATTTCGATCAGATCGTCCACGAAGCGGTCCAATGTGGCCTTGGACTCGGTCTCGGTGGGCTCCATCATTAGGCATTCCTTGACAATGAGAGGAAAGTAGATGGTCGGGGCGTAGTGGCCTTTGTCCAAGAGGGCCTTGGCGATGTCCAAAGCTCGGACGCCTTTTTGGGCCTGAGCCGCGGCCGAGGCCACGAATTCGTGCATGCAGGTCCGGTTGTAGGGGATTTCAAGGTGGTTTTCGATGCGCCGGCGCAGATAGTTGGCGGCCAGTACGGCCCGTTCCGAGGCCCGGACGATGCCCTCGCGCCCCAGACGCAGGATGTAGGCATAGGCCTTGAGGATGACGCCGAAATTGCCATAAAATGGGGCGATGTAGCCGATGGTCTTGGGGTAGTCGTACTTGAGGAAAAACTGTCCGTCATCGAGTTTGACCACCCGGGAGACGGGCAGATAGGGCTCAAGTCTCGGAGAGACGCCCACGGGTCCGGAACCCGGGCCGCCCCCGCCGTGGGGGGTGGCAAAGGTCTTGTGCAGGTTCAGGTGGACCACGTCGAAGCCCACGTCGCCGACCCGCATCTTGCCCATGATGGCGTTCAGGTTGGCCCCGTCATAGTAGAGCAGGGCATCCCGGGCATGGAGCATGTCCACGATGGTTTTCAGGTTGCGTTCGAACAGGCCCAGGGTGTTCGGGCACGTCATCATCATGCCGGCCACGTCGTCGTCCAGAACCTTTTCCAGGGCTGTCGGGTCCACGATGCCGTCCTTCGAGGGAATGCCGACCACGTCAAAGCCGGCGATGCCGGCCGAGGCTGGGTTGGTGCCGTGGGCCGAGTCCGGAACGATGATCTTGGTCTTTTTGTTTCCCTTGTCGGCGTGGTAGGCGGCCATGAGCATGACCCCGGTCAGTTCGCCGTGGGCTCCGGCCATGGGCTGGAGGGTGAAGGCGGCCATGCCCGTGATTTCCTGGAGGAGGCGCTCGGTCTCATAGAGGACCTCCAGGGCCCCTTGGGTCAAATTGCCGGCCCCCCGAAGCTGGGGGATGAGGGGGTGCAGGCGGGTGAATCCGGGCAGGGCGGCCACGGCTTCGTTGATCTTGGGGTTGTACTTCATGGTACACGACCCCAGGGGATAGAAGTTTCCGTCCACGCCGTAGTTCAGGCGGGAAAGGTTGGTGAAGTGCCGGACCACGTCCAGTTCGCCCAGCTCGGGCAGGGCCGGAGGCGTCTGGCGTAGCAGACCGGTCGGTAGAATGTCGGCGGCCGTACGGGTTCCATTTTCCGGCCAGCAGCCCTGGCGGCCGGGAACGGATTGCTCGAACATGGTTTTCATGACAGGGAGCCCTCCATTCTTTCGGCCAGGATGCCGATGTCTTCACGGGTGGTTTTTTCGGTGCAGGCCACTAGCAGACAGTCGTCCAGACCGGCGTAGTAGCGGCCCAGGGGAAAGCCCGGGATGATGCCTTTTCCTAGGAGCCGGTCGATAACCGTGAAGGAACTGAGCGGCAGGCGGACAGCGAACTCGTTGCCAAAGGGGGAGTCGCTCATAAGGCAGACTCCGGGAATGGCCGTCAGACGGTCGGCGGCTTGATGGGCACGCTCCATGGACACCTCGGCCGTGCGCCTAAGACCCTCGGGTCCGAGCTGGGCCATGTAGGCCAGGGCGGATAGGGCGCAGAGGGACTGGTTGGAACAGATGTTGGAAGTGGCCTTTTCCCGCCGGATGTGCTGCTCCCTGGCCTGGAGGGTCAGGACATATCCGGTGCGACCGTCGATGTCTTCGGTTCGGCCGACCATGCGGCCGGGCATCTGGCGCAAGAGTTTGGCCGAAGTGGTCATGATGCCCAGGTACGGCCCGCCGAAACTGAGAGGCAGGCCCAGACTCTGGCCCTCAGCCACGGCGATGTCGGCGCCCATCTCGCCGGGGGTTTTCATCACGGCCTGGAGGACCGGATAGACGTTCATGATCGTGACCACGCCGAATTTGGCGGCTGTGGCGAACAGGGTCGTGAAGTCGTTCACGGTCCCGAAGAAGTTTGGGTTCTGGACGATGATCCCGGCCGTGTTCCCGTCCAGTGCCCCTTCCAGGGCTTCGAGGTCGGTGCGGCCCTGAGCGTGGGACACGGTGACCAGTTCGAGGTTCAGGTTCCGGGTGTAGGTGCCCAGCATGACCCGATAGATGGGGTTGACGCCCTCGGAAACCACAAAGCGGCGTTTTTTGGTCTGACGAACGGCCATCATCATAGCCTCGTACAGGGCCGTGCCCCCGTCGTAGACCGAGGCGTTGGCGTAGGGCAAGTCCAAGAGCCTGGTCACGGCGGTCTGGTATTCGAAGATGGCCTGCAGTGTGCCCTGTGAGGCCTCGGGCTGGTACGGGGTGTAGGCGGTCAGAAACTCGCCCCTGGCCAGAAGAGCCGGGCCGGCGGCCGGGATGTAGTGGTCGTAGAACCCGGCTCCCAGGAAGCTGGTCAGGTCGGTGCGGTTTTTGGACGCCAGACTTTCAATGCGGGACAGGACCGACATCTCGCTCTGGCCGGGAGGCAGGTCGAAGCTTCGGGGGCGGAATTCATCCGGAATGTCACGGAAGAGTTCCTCAATGCCGGAAACGCCCACGGCATCGAGCATGAGGTGTTCCTCTTCGGAAGTGTGGGGGATGTAGGGCATCAGTGGGCCTCGGATGTGACGTGGTCGGCGTAGGATTGGGCCGAGAGGAGGTCCGACGGAAGGTCGGTTATGGCGAAGCGGATGAACCAGCCCTGTCCGTAGGGGTCCTGGTTGACCAGTTCCGGAGAAGCCTCCAGGGTGATGTTGACCTCGGTGACCTGACCCGAGGCCGGTGCATAGATCTCTCCGGCGGCCTTGACCGATTCGACGCTGCCGATCTCTTCGCCAGCGGTGAACTCCCGGCCGATCTCGGGCAGCTCGATGAAGGTCAGATCTCCCAACTGCTCCTGGGCGAATTGGGTGATGCCCATGGTCGCGGTTTGGCCTTCGACGAGAATCCATTCATGGGATTTGGTGTACATAAGATTTTCAGGTATCATGATGTTTCTCCTTGGATGTGGGAATGTGTTGTCGAGTGGTTGCATATAAACATTGGCCGGGAAGGGCAACCGCGACTTTTCAGCCCTGGCCCAGACACGACAGTGCCCGCGCCGCCGTGCTCGAAGTTGCCAGTTTGGGCCGGTTGGGCTAGAGGTTTCCGGTGAAATGGTCGGATGGACCGGCCTCAATCCTGATGCTCAACCAAGGAGAGGAGTGTATGCGCAAGATTGTGCTGGGTTTTTTGGTCGCCTTGCTTGCTATGGCCGTGGCGGCTGGTCCTGTCGCAGCCAGGGCCCTGACCGATGACGAGATCAAGCGGACATTGGCTGCCATTGAGGAAATGAAGCCGCTCTGGGATGGAGCGGTTGATGATTCGGAAGAGGAAGATGAGGCGGTTCCCGATTTCATGGTCGATCCGAACATGTCCGATGGCGTGCAGGGCGACTACCAGATTTTCGGCCCAGAACAGATTCGGGACATTGAGAATAACGCAGAACTGCGAACCATTCTCAAACGCAATGGTTTTACTTCTGAAACTTGGGCGGCCACGGCCAACAGGGTGATCAAGGCCTTTGTGGCCGTTGAGATGGGCGAGTCCATGGCTGAGATGCGTCGGGAAATGGAGTCTGAGATGGCCGCGATCCAAAAGGACCCGAACCTCAGCCCGGAGCAGAAACAGCAGATTCAGGCTCAGATGGAGGGCGTCATGCTCACCTTGTCCAAGAATGTCGAGGCCCCGGAAGAGGATAAAAAGGCGGTCATGCCGTATCGGGAACGATTGGCCCAGACCCTGGAATGGAACGAGGACGGAATGGCAGAATAATTTTTCCGAACCGTTGGGCTGGAAATGAGACTCAGGGCCGGTTCCGCTGATAGCGGTTTACGGCCCTGTTGTGTTCTTCAAGGGTCCGCGAAAATTTGTGACTCCCGTCTCCCTTGGCCACGAAGAAGAGGAGGTCGTGTTCCTCGGGGTTCAAGGCGGCCCGGATGGCTTCAAGTCCCGGCGAACAGATGGGTCCGGGCGGCAGGCCGGAGTGCCGATAGGAGTTGTAGGGATTGTCGGAGTCCCGAAGGTGATTTCGGGTCAGGTTGCCGTCAAAGGCCTGGGCCAACCCGTAGATGATGGTCGGGTCGCATTGAAGAAGCATGCCCCGGTCGAGCCGGTTGGCGAAAACCCCGGCGATCGTGGCCCGTTCCTCTGGGCGTGCGCTCTCCTTCTCGATCAGGGATGCCAGGGTGACGACATCGTGGGTCAGGGCCGGGTCGGTCAGACCGGCCCGCTGGAATTCAGGCCCGGCCTGGGCCTTGAACTGGGCGAGCATGGCCAGGATTACCGGCCGGGGATCGTTGGTCGTCGGCCGTGGCAAAAGATAGGTGTCCGGCCAGAGGTAGCCCTCCAGGGTCTCGGCGGGAATGCCCAGGGACCTGACCCATGTCGCATTGGTTGCCCAGACCGAGAAGTCGTCGGTATCGGCAAGGCCGGAGGCCCCGGTCAGCTCGGCGGTCTGCCACCAGGCCAGGCCTTCGGGGATGGTCAGACGATGAAGCAGGGTAGGCCCCCTGGTCAGGGCGTCGAGGAGACGGTCCGGTTTCCATCCGGTTTCCAGGGCGTATTCTCCGGCCCTGATTCGAGCCTGGTCGTCGCGGGCCCGGGCCAGAAGTCGCAGGCGGTTGGAAGAGGACGTCAGGGAGTTGAGGGCCAATCTCCGGGTGGCCGAGGCCAGGCTTTCTCCGGGAGGGATGGTGAAGACGACGATTCGGCTCGGGATCTCCGGGGGGAGGAGGAGAAATCTCATCCAGTCCAGGGCCGCGCCCAGACAGAGCGCGATCACGAGCCACGTGATCAGGTCGGGAATGATTCCTTTGCGGATCACGTCCCCTCCGATTCGTCCAGGCGGGCGGGCCGACCCGTCTTCAGGGCTTCCAGGAAATCCCGGACGATGACTGTCGCGGCCATCTGGTCAACCAGACCCCGGTCCCGGTCCCGGGCCTTTTTCCGACGCCAGGTTCCGGCCTCGTGGAGCATTCCTTCGGCCTCGACGGAGGTCAGCCCCTCCTTTTGGAGATAGATAGGAACATCCGTGCGTCGGGTCAGGCTCAGGGCGAAGTTCCGGGCCTGCCGGGTGGTCAGGTTTTCCTTGTCTTCGAGATCCAGGGGCAGGCCGACGACCGCAGCCCGTGCCTCGGTTTCGTCAAAGGCCTTCAGCACGTCCTCGAAAAGGTGGGCTCTGGTTTCCCATCGAACGACCCGCAAGGGGACGGCCAAACCGGTATCAGTGTCCCCGAGGGCCAGTCCGACCCGCTTCAGTCCGTAATCGATTCCCAGAATCCGCATTTCGACCTTTTCAGAACCTCGGCAGGTCGCAGAGGCGAATTCCGTTTTCGACGCTTCCGCGAATCACGGCCTGGCTCAGATCCTTTTTCCAAGACACCCCACCCAGGGCCAGGGCCAAGTATTCCAGAGTGTGCAGCACGCGGTTCGGGAGGTCCATGTTCAGGAGGGAACGGGCGACCCCGATTCTGCAGGACGGACAGCCGACCAGGATGGGGGCCGAGGCCCATTCGGGTCTCGAAAGGTCGCTTTCCAGGCGGATTATCTTGGCTCGACGAATTCGGTTGTAGATCTCCGGCGAGGTCAGTGCCCCGAGACCGCTTTCCCCGCAGCAGCCCGGGGTTAGACGGACAGGTCGGCCAAGGGCCTTTCCCACGGCCTTGGCGTAGGCCTGCCCTGCCTTGTCCGGAGCCTGGCCGGTCCACTCGGCATGGCAGGCCGGGTGGTAGAGGACCGGTTCGCCACCCTGGATTACCGGCAGATGTTCAAGCAGGAACTGAAGAGCGTCCATTCGCTCCAGAGGTCGGCCATCCACGGCCAGGGAGTAGTCGCGGGTGCCCTCGCGGCAGGTTCCGCAGGCGGTGATCATGGTTTCGACAGCTTCGAGTTGACACTCGGCCAGAAGCTTCTGCAGGGCTTCGACATTCTTGATCCGGTTGCGTTCGAATGCGGCCTGGGCCCCTGAGGCCGTCAGCGGGTAGCCGCAGCAGAGGTGCCTGGGTGGCAGAAGCACGGCATGGCCGGTTCGAAGCAGGAGATAGACCGTGGCCATGCCGATGTCCCGGTAGAAGAGCCCGCCTCCGCATCCCGGAAAATAGAGAACCGCCCCGGGGTTCTGGACACCCTTGGGAGCCAGAACCGAAGACCTGGACAATTCCAGGACCTCGGCCAGGTTTCGGAAACCGGTGGACGGTCCCGGACCGCTCACGAGGGGGTTTGAGGCCAGTTCGCGCCACCGGGCCGGAACCAGACCGACGACCCTGGACTGGAAGGCCTGAGCCACGGAGGCCGCCTTGGCTGCCACGGGCAGGGTCTTGTCCGGGGAGCCGCTCAGAAAGCCCAAAACCCTGGCCTTGACCGGATGGCCGGAATGCCCCTTGGCGTCCAGATAGGAGCGCATACGCAGGGTGACGTCGTGGCTCTTAATCTTGACCGGACAGATGGCCCAGCATTTGCCGCAGGCCGTGCAGTGTTCGATCATCCTTCTCAGTTCGTCCAAGAGATCCGGCTCGGGTTCACCGGTCCTGATCTGGGAGTAGTAGAGGGCCTCGATGAGGGCCCCAAGGGTGATGTTCTTGTTTCGCGGGTGGAAGAGAAGGCCTTGTTCGGGCTGGTACATGGGACAGACCTGCTTGCATTTTCCGCAGCGGGTACAGGTCTGGATGTTGGTCAAGAGATCGATGAGGGCTTCCTTGCCTTCGAGCGCCGTCTTGTTGATGTCCCGGATGAGACGGTTGAAGGAGAATGTGTAGGGAGCCACGACCGGGTCGCGCTGGGTGAGTTTGCCGGGATTGAAGACGTTGTTGGGGTCGACCCGATTCTTGTATTCGCGCAGGGCGTCGATTTTGTCTTGGGGGAGAAAGGAAATCTTGGTGATGCCGATGCCGTGTTCGCCCGAGATGACTCCCCGCAGGCGGAGCACCTCCTCGAAGACCTTGGCCGCGGCTTCTTCGGCCTGCCGGAGCATGTCCAGATTGTTGGAGTTGACGGGAATGTTGACGTGACAGTTGCCGTCTCCGGCGTGCATGTGGTTGGCGATGAGGATGCGGGTTCCGTTCATCTCCTCTAGAATGGCGTCCAGTTCCTTTGCCAGGGCCGGATACCGGCTCTTGAGGTCCTGAAAGAAGTAGAAGACCTGAAGCTGGAGCTCCTGCTCGGGGATGTCCTCCTTGCCCAGACGACCCTTGATGATCCGGGCGGTGACATCAAGTTCCATCTTGACGAACTCGTCGTCCACGTCCACCCCGGGTAGGGCGCTGACTTTCTGTAGGGCCGACCGGTAGGCCTGGGCCAGGTAGTGGAGGTTCAGCCGCTCCAGGAAGTCGGCGAATTCGGGTACGACTTCTAGGGGTATGACGATGTCCTCGTTGATCTTGAACCCGCTGGTCCGCTTGGCGATGGCGCTTAGCTGGTGACGGTCGTGCCAGAACCGTTCGGCCTCGGCGGTGCCCCTGGCCACGAACACGTCGACGTTGTCGTAGGCTGCGGCGATGTCCACGATTCTGGCTTCGGCCTGGGCCAGGGCCTCGGGGTGGTCGGAGTCCATCTGTATGATCAGAACGGAAATGGGCTCGCCCTCGTAGCGAGACGATTTCTTGCGGTACTCGATGGCCTGGACGTACTTGCTGCCGAATTCCTCCAGGGCTGAAATCTTGACTAGGTCGCCCTGCTCCCTGATGCGGTCGCGCAGGGCAGCCACGTCCTTGATGACCAGCATGGCGTTGTGCATGGTCCGGCCGAAAAACTCCATGCACAGGACCGTGGAATGATCGAGTTGCTTGTGGAGGGTAAAGCAAGCCTCGGTGATCAGTCCGTCCACACCCTCCTTCTGGATGCCGGGCAGGCCGCCGAGCCACTTGTTGGTCACGTCCTTGCCAAGGCCAAGCCCCCGAATCTGCTCTCCTGGCAAGCTGACGGTTTCCAGAATCCGGCCGGCCGGGTCCATGACGTCGAAGATGGCCGAGTCACCCGCCAGAATCTTGTGTCGGGGATGATCCCGACGGACGATTTCGACCACTTCCCCCGAGGCCCGGACCATTTTGTAGCTCAGGATATTGTCCAGGGTTGTGCCGTATTCGAAGGCAAAGGGGCCGCCGGCGTTTTCCGAGACGTTGCCGCCCAGGGATGAAGCGGCCTTGGAGGCCGGGTCCACGGTGAAGAGCATGCCCCGCTCGGCCCCGGCCTTGGCGGCGTCCAGGGTGATGACTCCGGCCTGGGCGCAGAGAATCATGGCTTCCGGATCGACGCGGAGAATTTTCTTCATCCGGCTCATGCTCATGACCACGGTCCGCCACTTGGCCGGCACGGCGCCGCCGGTCAGACCCGATCCGCCGCCCCGAGGAACGATGGAGAAGCCCAGTTCGTTGGCCAGAAGGACCACGGACTGAACCTGCGAGGTGTCCTCGGGAAAGACCACTAGGGCCGGAAGCTCCATTCGTAGGTCGGTGGCGTCGGTGGAACATTCGATGAGGGTGTTGGGAGCGTCGGAAACGGCTCCAACAGGCAGAATGGATTTCAATCGTTTTTTGAGATTTCGGGTGAACTTCCGGTCGGCCTCGAATCGGTTCCAATACCCCTGGAGGCATTTGGAGAGATCCTGGAAGTATTGGGGGGATAGGGCCCCCTTTTCGGTCATGAGCCGGTCGTGGACGCTCTGCCAGACCTTTCGTGGAGAGATGAAGGGGTTGTAGCGGATGAGAAAGAGTTCCTCGGCCAGATCCAGGGCGATCTGCTGAAGGTACTCGGGCCAGGTCTGGAATTCTTCCAAAGGCAGGCCGAGAACGCGTTTGACCAGTCGATCCGAGGACAGGGAAATATGGGGGCCTTTATGGGTCATGCTCGTGGGGGGTTGGTTCAGGTCCGGGTCGGGCGGGCTCGGCTCTGATGTTGAATTTCATCATCTACTTCCGATGGTTGGTCTTGGCAAGGCACCTTTGCATTTATATTAATAACATATTGAATATATTATATTTTAATTCATTTTTTTTCTCGTATCGGTTCTGGAAGAATTGGACATGACCGAGGTGGGCGTGATTCTTGCGGAGATGGGGATGGCATGCTATGAGCAATCCGTTGAACGATTTCGGGCGGATCGAACATCTAACACAGTCGAGGATGATGGAGTTCATGGATAACGAAAAGATCGAAAAAAAGGCTGAAAATGGAAAAGTGCGGGAGCGGAAAAAGGCATCCGAGTTTCGCAAGATCCAATGGCGCCATTTTCTTCGAAGGCTGACCACTGTCGATCAATGGTCCTTGCGGGGCAGATTTCTGTACCTGACGGGTGTCCTCCTGGTCATGGGGAGTTTTTTTCAGATTTATTGCCTGTCATCTGGCCTGAAGACGGCCATTCGGGATCGGGCCCAGGAAGCCCTGGTCGCGTCGTCTTTGTCGGTTGACCGGCATCTGCAGGATCGGCAGGCCCTGATTCTTTCCCAGGTGGCTGTTTTGGCCTCCATGCCCGAGATCAGGTCCTTGCTGGCGGGGGGCATGACCACGGAGCTTTCGGCTCTTGCCGAGGCTACAGCCGACAGGCTCGGACTGACCCTGGGTGTGGGCCCCTGGAACATCGATTTTCGTCCTTTGAAGGCTCCGATATTGGGTCCCGGCCAGAATTCAACGGTTGCCGATTCCCTGATGCTCATGGCTCTTGAACGGAATGCCGCACAAGCTGGTCTGGATACCCTGGACGACAGACCGGTGCTCCGGGCCTTGGCCCCGGTGGGAGGTCGGCACGACATTTTGGGGATTGTGGAAATTAGCATTTCGTTGGTCAAGGTTCTCCGGGATCAGACGGCCCCCAATACGAGCATGCTTCTGCTCACCCGTGACGATCTTGGAGGTTGGACCGTTCTCGATGGCTTCGGCGTCGGATGGGACCATGGCCGCAGAACCATTGAAGGTGGAAGGCTTCCGGAGTCGTCGGAGGAACGATTTTACTCCTTGAAAACCATGACAAATTCAGCCGGGCAGGAGGTAGCCTCCCTGCTTCTTGGATACAATGCGAGTCTCTTGGAGGAGAGCCGGATCAACGGAGTCTATCAGTACGGCGGGCTTTTTGTTTTCGGGGCCATTGTGTTCTGGGCTATCCTGTTTTTCAATCTTAAGCGCATCGAGCAGTTTATCCTTCGGTTCAAGAAGATTCTCATCGCCTCCCACGCCAGCGAATTCAAGGAACGGTTCGAGACCGACCACGTCCATTGTCTGGAGGTCCTTCACTGTCACAACGAGGAGTGCCCGGTCTACAAGGACCCGTCCAGGGTCTGTTACCTCGAAACCGGGTCCGAGGCCATTTCGCCCGTCTGGCGGGACACCTGCATCTTCCTCAATCGCTACGACACATGCCGGAACTGTCCGGTCTACGCTATGCGCCGGGGCGACGAACTTTCTGAGATGCGCAACGTGGTCAACACCATGATGCGGCTGTGGGCAAATTTCCTGTCCCGGACCGGGCACCTCCTGGCCTATGTTCTCCGTAGCCAGGAGACGAGCGGGCAGGTGCCATCCCTCGACCAGGTTTCCAAGCGACTGGAGCAGATGGCCAAACTGGCGTTTTTTAGTCACGACGTTCAGGGAACCATCGATAAAAATGAGGTGTACGCCCAACTGGCCCATGTCTTTAAACATGATTTCAACTTGAAGACATTTGTCCTGTTTGAGGTCGACCACGAAGCGGACCGGATCGTCATTGCCCTGGACGAGAGCAAGGAGATGCTCTGCAAACGTGAGGTGCTGCTGTCCACGGAGGTCTGCCGCGCCAATCGGGCTGCCGAGGAGGTTCACTCGTTCTACAATCCGGTACTCTGTCCCCATTTCAACTGCGACCACGCGCAGCATGTCCGTTGCTGCCTGCCCATGGTCATGGGCGGCAAGGTCGGGGCCATCTTCACCTTCCTGATCAATCGCAACCTTTGGGAGCGGGCCAGAGCAGAGGTCGTGCCGGTACTCCGCAAGTATCTGGACGAGGCGGCCCCGGTGCTCAGTTCCCTCAATTTGCTCCATCTGTCCAAGGAGCAGGCCCTGCGCGATCCCCTGACCCATATCCACAACCGACGGTTTTTGGATGAGTTCATCTCCAAGTACGAGCCTTTGTCCGAGCGCAACGGCCGGAGCACCGGGCTTCTCATGGCCGATTTGGACTATTTCAAGCAGGTCAACGATGAATTCGGCCACGAGGTCGGGGACCAGGTTCTCAAGGACGTGGTCACCCTCATGAGCGAATCGATTCGGCGTTCGGATCTTCTGGTCCGCTACGGCGGAGAGGAATTCCTGGTTCTTTTGCAGGACGTTCAGCCCGGAGCGGCCGTGGAGGTGGCCGAAAAGATACGTGCCGTGGTTGAGCAGCACGCCTTTGTTGTCGGCGAGGGCAAGGTGATTCATAAGACCATCAGCCTCGGGGTGGCCGAATACCCTGAGGATGGCAATACCATGTACAAGGCCATCAAGTTTGCGGACGTGGCCCTGTACGAAGCCAAGAACCAAGGCCGCAACCGGGTGGTCCGCTTTAAGCCGGAGATGTGGCAGTCGGATCAGTATTAAGGC
>RZZR01000021.1 GCA_009929795.1 Deltaproteobacteria bacterium
GGACTCTGTCTGGCCTCCAAGACCCTCGATTTTCTCCATGCCCGCCATTGGCCCGAGGAGGGCATAACTGCCTACGTCCTGGCCATGAATTGTCCGATCAAAACCTGATTTCCGGGTGCGCCTTGTAGACCGTCAACTCTCGCCAAAAAACGCATAGAGAGCATAGATCCACGTCATTCCCGACAGACCAAGGGCCAGGAGTACAGCGGCGCTGGCCATGTCCTTGGCTCGTCCGGCCAATTCGTGAAACTCGGGCGAGGCCAAATCGACCACGGCCTCTATGGCCGAGTTCAAAAGTTCCACCACCAGCACGAGGACATGACCGACCAGCAGAGCGAGTTGTAGGCCCGGGGACAGATTCAGGCTTAAGGCCAGAACACTCAGGCTCAGGGCCAGGACAAGCTCCTGACGGAAGGCGGCCTCATGGATTGCGGCCAGTTTGAGCCCCCGCAGGGAGTTGGCCATGGCCCGGACGAGCCTGGTCAAACCGGTGGTCTTGGGAGGAGGAGATGAGGTCGAGCTTGTTGCCATATCAGTTTGTCGCTATTTTCGAGTTCCCAATATTCCACCCAGGATGCCCCGCAGGATCTGGCGGCCGATGGTGCTGCCCACGGTCCGGGCGGCTTGCTTGGCCATGGTTTCGACCATGCCCTGGCGGCGGTTCGTGCCCCAGAGGACATTGCCGAGCCAGCCCCGTTCCTCGTCTTTGCCATCATTCTTGGCTGGCGGAGCCTGCTCTTTGGCGGCGGCCTTCTGGGTCAGGATCTCGTAGGCCGACTCGCGGTTCACGGGTCGGTCATATTTCATGCCCACCGGGCTGCGGAGTATGGCCGCGGTTCGTTCTTCTGGCGTGGCCGGACCCATGCGGCAGCGGGGAGGGCAGATGAGGGTCTGCTCCACCGGTGACGGTATGCCTCGTTCTCCCAGAGTGGAGACCAGGGCCTCGCCCACGGCCAGGCTGGAGATGGCCCGGGCCACGTCAAGGCCGGGACGGGGCACGAAGGTTTCTGCCGCAGTCCTCACGGCCTTTTGGTCCCTGGGGGTGAAGGCTCTCAGAGCGTGCTGGATGCGGTTGCCGAGTTGGCCGAGGATGTCGTTCGGAATGTCGTCCGGATACTGCGAACAGAAATAGACGCCGACGCCCTTGGAGCGGATGAGACGGACCACCTGCTCGACCCTTTTCAGCAGGGCCGGGGGGGCGTCGTCGAACAGGAGATGGGCCTCGTCAAAGAAAAAGGCCAACCGGGGCCTGTCCAGATCTCCGACTTCGGGCAGATTTTCGAAGAGTTCCGACAGGAGCCAAAGGAGAAAGGTCGAGTAGAGCCGGGGCTCGAGGATGAGCTTTTCCCCGGCCAGGATGCTGATGACCCCCCGGCCGGAAAGGTCGGTCCGCATGAGGTCGGTCAGGTCCAGGGCAGGTTCACCCAGGAGGTTTCGGCCGCCCCGCTGTTCAAGGGCCAGGATGGATCGCTGGATGGCGGCGATGGACTGGGAGCTGACCAGGCCGTATGTGGACGAGATATCCTTGCGCTCCGAGGCCATGAAGGTCAGCACGGCACGGAGGTCGTCGAGGTCGAGAAGGAGCAGTCCCTGGTCGTCCACGAGACGGAAGGCCACGTCCATGACTCCGGCCTGGGTGTCATTCAGTTCCAGGATTCGGGAAATGAGGGTGGGCCCGATCTCGCTAACCGTGGTCCGGACAGGGTGCCCGGACTGTCCGAAGAGATCCCAAAAGATCACCGGACTCCCTTCAGGAGTGTAGTCATCCATGCCGATCTGAGAGGCCCGTTTCAGGATTTTTTGGTTGGGCGAACCGGGCACGGCTAGGCCGGACACGTCGCCCTTGGCGTCGACCATGAACACGGGCACACCGAGCCGGGAAAAACCCTCGGCCAGGACGAGAAGGGACACGGTCTTGCCAGTGCCCGTAGCCCCGGCCACGAGACCGTGGCGGTTGCCGTATTTGGCCAGAAGATGGACGGGGTCCTGCCCCCGGCCGATGAGAATGCGGTCCATTGGCTACCCTCGCTTACGGTTTAAGTTTTGCAAGAACCCTAAACGCTTTCAAAGACTGGGGTCGAATATTTAAAACGGTCACTTCGATGACGTTCGTTTGAGGGGTTGCGTGGCACAGCGGATGGATCCGCCCTGGCCGTTATGGGTGCCGAAATAGACTGGATGAACTGTGACTCCACGATGCTCCAGTTGCTTTCGGATGAAATCATTTTTCACGTGGTCGTTGTACGACATGATGTAGTTTTTCTCGTCCACTGGCAGGCCGTTGACCGCCAGCCGGGCCGCATCTTCCAGCGGCACTTTGATCAAATCCCAGTCTTTGATGCAGTCCGGTAGCCCATCCACGTATGCTTCTTCGCAAACAATGGCGAGGCCCTTTCGGGGGATCGACAATACACAATCAAGGTGAAGAATTTTCTCGATAAGGGGCACACGGACCACCTTGTATTCGTTGCCGACGGTCCGCTTGATCCATTCGTAACCGGCTTCGTTTGAGCCGACCGACGGATTCTTCGTGTTGCCCAAAAGAAGGGTGTCACCGACAAACACAAAATCGCCGCCTTCGAGGGCGGGCTCGTTCGGTGGTGTTTGGGCGAGGGGCGCTGCGTGCGGCATGGATATCCATCTCATGCCGCCCTCCTGAAATTTCGCGGTCAGGATGTCCTTGAACCCGGAAATGTCGGCGCGCCGGAGCATAGTGCGCAAATTGAATTCGATAACCTGATTGCCGATGACGATCATATTGTCGCGAGGAAAGTCCTGAGAGAAACCGTTGGCTAGGATTTCTTTTCCATAGTTTTGGGCGATGAAGTCCTCGGTCAGCGGTTTTGGTCGATGGACCTTGACTCCGAGGCTTTCCAAGACCGCAATCAACTCGAGGTTTTCTTCCTCAAGCAATTCCGTCTCGCTCTTTTTCTTGACGGGATGGATCATTTTTTCCCATGAAAGCCCGGCGGTTGCCCGCGTGTATTCCGCCTCGTCCTCCGGCAGCACCTTCAGGGTTTCCTGCAGCCATGGGCAGTCCAGTTCTGGCGTCTTGCCGTATGGGAGCCCGACAATGACTTCCTTTAAAGCTCCGTATTCGCTGTCGACGTAGACGGCATTCTGCCCGGAAGCCGCACGGCATGGGCAAAAAACAAGCAGGGCGGCGCATGCGTGAAAAAACACGAGGAATTTTTTCATGGTAGGTCTCTTTTGGGCGGCAAAAATGGGCTTTGCGTGCAGAGTTATGGTTGTCGAGTGCAAGTGTCCAGACGAGTGCTTCGCGTGGCACTAGGCGTCAATTATTGGTCAGAAGTGTACGTAGCCGGGAGGGCGTTTGATCGTCAACGAATGGTTTCGAAGGAAGGTGGCGGGTTGTCGCGGCATCAGCGCAGTTTCAGGACAGCATCGTATTCAAACTTCCTTGTCGTGATTGACATATGTCTACTTCGACAGATAATCAGATTATTTCAATCAATCAACCACACAAGGAGGGAAAAGACATGAAATTTGGGTATGCGATCATGGCTGCGCTGGTCCTGTTGGCCGGTCTGGTTTCACCGGCCTGGGCGGCGGAGGAAAAACCGGTCCTGATGATGGCCACGACCACAAGCACCGACAACACAGGCCTGCTGGATATCTTGTCTCCGTTGTTCACCAAGGCCACGGGCATCGAACTGCGCTGGACAGCCGTGGGCACGGGCAAGGCTCTGAAGTTGGGAGAGAACTGCGACGTGGACGTCCTTCTTGTCCATGCTCCCGATGCCGAGAAGAAATACGTTGCCGACGGGTTCGGAGTCGACCGCCGGGAGGTCATGTACAACGATTTCGTAATCATTGGCCCGACTGCGGACCCGGCAGGGATTCGCAAGAAGTCCGTGGCCGAGGCCCTGAAGCTCATAGCCGACTCTCAGGCGGTTATGGTCAGTCGGGGGGACAAATCGGGAACCCATCAGATGGAGATCGATCTCTGGAAATCGTCGGGGATGCCCGTTCCCGAAAAGGAAACCTGGTACGTGCAGACCGGCCAGGGTATGCTCCCGACCATGACCGTGGCCGCGGAGCGGAACGGCTACACCCTGACCGACCGGGGCACCTTCATCAAGTACGAGGACACCATGAAGGGTAATCCGCCCCTGGTCATCCTTGTGGAGGGAGATCCCGGCCTGTTCAACCAGTACAGCGTCATGGCCGTGAATCCAGAGCGCTGCCCCAAGGCCAAATACGACCTGGCCACGAAATTTTCGGACTGGATCGCCGGTCCGGAGGGCCAGCAGGCTATCGGCGCCTTCCTGCTCATGGGCAAGCCCCTGTTCACCCCCAACGCCAAGTAAAGACGATTCCGTGGTCCGGCTCCGGGGGGCTCCTCCCGGAGCCGTCTGCCGTCAATGGACTATCTCATCTCCGGCCTGGTACAGGCCATCCATCTCCTGTTTTCAGGAGACGAGGCAACCTACAGCGCCATCAGAACGACCCTGTCGGTGTCCAGCATGTCCATCGCGGCCAGCCTGGCCCTGGGAGCTCCTCTTGGCTTTTTGCTCGGCCACGCTACCTTTCCGGGCAAGCGGGGCGTCAGGCTGATCGTGGACACGCTTCTGGCCTTTCCGACGGTGGTCATCGGGCTTTTGGTCTACGGGCTGGTCTCGTCCCGGGGGCCTCTCGGGCACACCGGCCTGCTTTTCACCCTGCCCGGGGTGGCCATCGGCCAGACTATCCTTGGTCTGCCCATCATCATGGCCATGGTGGCCACGGCCGTGGAGGAGACCGATTCCCGGCTGAAGCCGACCCTGCGCATGCTCGGTGCCGGACGAAAAGATGTCCTGCTGACCACCTTGGTGGAGATTAGGTACAGCGTCCTTCTGGCCTGCGTGGCCGCCTACGGCCGAATTGTTTCCGAGATCGGGATCTCAATGATGGTCGGGGGAAACATCAAATGGCACACCCGGACCATCACCACGGCCATCGCCCTGGAAACGGGCAAGGGTGAATTTGCCATGGGCGTTGCTCTGGGGCTGGTTCTTCTGGGTATCGTCTTCGTCCTGAACGTGGGGTTGGTGCTTCTGCGGCGGAGGGCCGGGCGATGAGCAGTCCGGTTCTCGAACTTCGAGGGATCGAGCAGCAACGCAACGGAAGGACGGTTCTGTCCGTCGACGAATTCTCTTTGAACCAGGGCGAGGTCGTCGGCCTGGCCGGGCCCAACGGGAGCGGCAAGAGCACGCTGCTGGCCATTCTCTGCCTGCTGGAAGCCCCTGTTCGGGGTCGTGTCTTCCTGGGCGGCCGGCAATGGGATTTTTTCCGGGCCGTTCCCCGGGACGTGACCATGCTCGACCAGTCGCCATTGCTTCTCAAACGTTCGGTCCGGGACAACGTGGCCTATGGGTTGCGCCTCAGAAAGGTCTCAGGCCAGGAATTGATCAGGCGAGTGGATGAATCCCTGTCCATGGTCGGTCTCGATCCCGCGGTCTTTGCCGGTCGTTCTTGGATGGAGCTCTCCGGCGGGGAAGGGCAGCGGGTGGCCCTGGCCGCCCGGCTGGCCTTGAGGCCGAGGGTTTTGCTTCTGGACGAGCCCACGGCCAGCCTGGACGAGGACAGCGCCAACCTGGTCCAGGAGGCGGTCATTCAGGCTCGTCAAGAGTGGGGAACGTCCCTGGTCATAGCCAGCCATGATCTGGACTGGCTCCAGACTGTGGCCGACCGAATGGTTCGTCTGCGGCGGGGCAAGATCGTTGAGGACTTTCGACCGACCTAGCGAGCCATCCCCCAATTCCCAGATATTCACGTTTTCCGCTTCAGCTCCACACTTTTCCATTATTTCAAGGCAACCTTGACTTTGGCCCATGGCTTTGCCATGCCCGCGACATCGAAAGAAAGTCCGAATGCGAGGAGGCCCATGGACGAGGTGACCATAAATGGCTGAGAGGGGGAAGATGCAGGGAATGCTCAAGTACGAACTTCGACATAGCCACAGCGGTCATGGGGTGGCCTTTTTTGCCCCTGTTCCGGTCCAGGCGGTGGATCTATTCGAGGCGGTTGATCTTTTGGCCGCCAGGCCCATGGACACCTTTCTCCATCAGCATTGCCTGGGACTGATTCGAGGGCTTGGCGACGACGATTTGCGAAGTCTGGCCGACCGATGGCCGCAACCTCCCGGGCTGACTTTGGTGGCCGAAGCGTCCCTTCTGGACGGCCGCGAAGGTCTGGCTCCTCCGGAATGGCCATCGATGACAAGCTCAAGCCCTCTGATGATCCTGCGACATTTTGCCCTGAACGACCGGGGACTTCACAAGGCCTGGTCGGTCCGATTTCGGGAGAATATCTTTGAACATCGCCCTCTCTCGGGATCTCGGCGGGAGCTCGAAGTCCTGACGGCCGGCACGGAAATCCGTCAGGGGCCGAGTCCGGCCGAGGTCTGGAAGCGCAGGGCAACGAGACCCGAATCCGTGAAGAGGCCCTCGGCAGCCCAGGTCTACGCCGCGGCCATGGAACGCCTCTACGGCTACGGCATCGTCACCGGGCCGGAGATGCGCCACCAAGCCTCTCTGGCTCCCTGCGGCATGCAGCGGCAGTGGAACATGGCCGTGAACGTCGAGAGCGGCCTGGTCCGCTACAAGTTCGAAGGGTTGATGACCAGCTACGGGCGGGGGCTTTCCTGGGAGGAGGCCCGGGTCTCCCTTGCCATGGAGATCGTTGAGCGGGCCTCGTCCTTTGCAGGCGTCAAGAACGGCATGGTCTCCGGGCTCAGGCAGCCGACCGCGCTCATCCAGGCCCGGCATTCCGAACTGACCGCCCAAGGGCGTCTGGCCCTGGATCCGGGGCTCCTTCGAACCGAAGTTCCCTACGCCGACGAGGAACTCCATTGGATGCCGGCTCAAGATGTCCGAGGGAACGAGGTTCTGATCCCCTTCCAGATCGTTTTTCTCTTTGCCGATCTGGGCGAGGTCTGCCTGTTCGGAGGCCTTGGATCCACGGGTCTGGCCTCGGGTTCGACCATGGCCGGGGCCAGGTTGCGGGGGCTCCTGGAGGTTTTGGAACGGGACGCCGATGCCGTGACCCCCTTTGATCCGAACCGGTGTTTCCGGGTCGAGACCGATGATCCGGTTTTGGGGCCGCTTCTGGCTGACTACGAGGACAGAGGGGTTCACGTCCGGTTCCAGGACATGACCACAGAGTTCGGCCTGCCCTGCTACAGAGCCTTTGTCGTCGGACAGGACGGTAACGTGGTCCAGGCCGCCGGGGCCGGACTGGACGGCCGCCGGGCCCTGGTTTCGGCCTTGACCGAGGTGGCCTGGCCCTATCCGGACGGCCCGGCCTCGGCCCCGGGTCTTTCGGATCTGCCCGTGACGCGTATCGAAGACCTGCCGAATTTCAGCACCGGGGATTCAGCTCAGGATCTGGAGTTTCTTGAAGAGATGTTGACCGGCTGGGGCTACGAGCCGGTGTACGCCGACCTGACCCGGGCCGATCTGCGGCTGCCCGTGGCCCGGGCCGTGGTCCCGGGCCTGGAGATCGCCTGCGACTTCGACCGCTTCAGCCGGATTTCGCCCCGCCTGGTCAAGAGGGCTTTCTCCCTGCTGTCGGCCTAAAGGTGATGGTTTCGATCATACACGATCTTGGTCACGCCATGAACCGACATCATATGATCGAGCCATGATGGTGCTTTGACGTATTTCTCGAGGTTTTTTCAGTTCAACAAGAGCAGCCATAACCCCGGCTGGGCCATGCCCCCCTTGGACCGGCTGGCCTGAGCCGAGTTGCCGTAGGCCCCGAGGTTCACACGGCCGCCGTTGGGCAGGCTCTCAAGTCCGTAGGGCCAGGCCGGGTCTCCGGCGTCGATGGCCGGGCTGTGTCTGGTGTCTCGAACCCAGGTTCCGGTCTGGGGAACATAGTGTCCGCCTTTTGATTGGAGCCGGTAATTCCGGGCGGGGGCATCGACGAACAGGGGATTTTGGGAGATGTTGCCCGTTCCTGGCAAGGCCTCCCCTGACAGCGTGTAGGACGTGGTCAGGGAAGAGTCTTCGGACACGTAGAAATCGTCACCGTTTCCCCAGAAGATCGAGTTGATCACCGTGGCCGTGGAGTCTCCCTCGACGTAGACACCGTTGCCTCCGGTGCTCCCCGGAGACGTGTTGTCGGCCACAGTGCACTGGACGATCTGGGCCCGGGAACCAGTGTCATTCAGGCCGTCCACATAGATGGCGGCCCCGCCCTTGTCATGGGCGCTCGTGGTGTTGGCGTGGATCAGTTCATGATCCAGAATGGCGTCGGCGCCATCGTCGACAAAGACCCCTCCGCCGACGGAAGGGGCGTGATTGTCGTGGATGAGATTGAGTTTCAGCACGGCCTGCCCCAGGATGAGAATCCCGCCGCCCCATCCATAACCAAGGCCCTGGCCGGTCCGGTTCTTGCGAATGATGTTGCCGCTGACCAGGGCCGATCCGGCCAGGTAGACGCCTCCGCCGTGATCACCGTACCCGATGTTGTCGGCAATATCATTGCCGGAAAGGAGGAGATTCCCGGCGTTTCCGCCCACTCCGGCCCCGCGTCCGGCCTGGTTTCCGCTGATGGTGTTGCCGGTCAAAACATTGTTCTTTCCGCTGACATAGATCCCTCCGCCGATCATGCCGGTGTCCGTGGACAGCCCGTTGTTCTCAATCCGATTGTTGGCGATGGTCACGTTTTCAAGGGGCGGCCAAGTGTAGTCGTCGTCCATCTCGATGCCCCGCTGGCCGCCTGTGATGGTGAACCCGTCAATGGTGGTCCAGGATGCTCCGAAGTCGCGCAGAGTCACGGCCGCGGACCCGGATCCGGCACTGATGGTGCTGGTCAGTCCGGCCGGGTTGCGGGTGAGGAAATCGCCGCTTTGGCCGGCGGCATAGACCGCGGAGGTGGCCCCGGCGTATCTACCCAGGAGCCGCAGGGCCTTGTCGGCCACGACCATGTTGCCGGCATAGGTTCCCTGGGCCACACGAATGGAGTAGCCTTTGCCGGCCATATCGATGGCCGCCTGGAGGGTCCGGTAGGGCGATCGGGCCGAGCCGTCCTGGGTCCCGGTCAGATTGTCGTCGTCCACGCACAGATACCACTCGGCCTCAAAGGCCCCGATGGCCGGGAGGGAAACCTGGGGGCGAAGTTCCTCTTCGCCCCGGGCGATGGCCTGCCCTGTGGGAGGATGAAAGGCCGGAGGAAAGAGGGGATTTGGAAATTCGTAGCCGTCCGGGCCGGTGGGGGTGTCGGTCCCGGCCCCGACAAGGTGGCTCCCGGCTTCGGGACGAAGGTTTTTCCCGCCCAGATCGGCGAATCCGGGGTTCGTCCCGGAGATGGTTCCGGTCCAGACCGTGGGCACGGTGGTCGATCCGGTGGAGATCCAGTTGTTCTGTCCGGCGATTTGGGGGTTGCCGCTGGACCACTGGGCCTCCACGTCGCGAATGATGTCCAGCCCTCCCGGTCGGTAAAAGACGTTGTTGTGCATCTCGATGCTCTCCAACCCGTCGAAGAGTCGGAAGACGGCCCGGGAGCCGACAGTGGAGACGTTCAGAAAGGTGTTGTTCACGAAGCGGTAGCGGCCGTTGGTCTCCCCGGTACCGTCGCCTCCGACCCGGACGAAATAGGCGTCGTTTCGTTTCCAGACGACATTGCCGACGACATCGGAATCCTCCCGCTTCAGGCCCGGGTCGCCTCCGTCGGGGCCGATCAGTTCCAGTTCGTGATAGTAGGCCCCCTCGATCCAATTGTAGTAGATCTCGTTTCGCTCGGCCCGGGACTTGACGTTGTTGCCGCCATTTCCGTCGTGGATGTAGCAGAACTGCATGCGAAAGACGCTGCCCGGGCGGTTGGCTTCGTCCGTGGCCATGTAGATCTGGTGGCGATTGTCGCCGCTGCCGCATCCATAGACCTCGACCCGGTCGAGGACCAGGGTGCCGGAGCCGTCGTCGGCCCCGAGGATGCCGTGGGCCGGGCAATCGTGGACGACGACATCCCGGACGAGGAGATCGTGGGCCTGGTGGAAGATGCCCCGGACAGTGCTTCCGGTGACCTCGAAACCTTCGAAAACGTAGTGGTCGGCTCCGGGGCCGGTGTAGGGCCAGGGCGTGGCAAAGGTCACTCCGTTGGCGCCCCCGGAGATGACCGGACGTTTTCCGTTCACGGCCGTTCCGTGGATGGTGATGACGGCTTCTTCGGTGCCGGATCGGGTGAAGACCACATCTCCGGGATAGACGGCGTCGCCGGCCACCTCGACCAAATCTCCGGGTTCGAGGATGGGGGCCACGGCCTGAAGATCGGCATATGGCCGACCCGGTCCGACCAAGTGGATGGCGGCTTTGGTTTGACTTGCGGGCCAGAGCAGCCCCGTGCAGATCAGAGTGGTCAAGAGAACAAGAAGCTTTCTGGGCATGAGGCCTTCCCCTTGGTTCGGCGGCACGTGGAGTTGCATGGCAAGACCATGGCACACAGTGCCGAGCCGCGCAACAGGGGCATGTCTTTGGGCCAAACATTTTTGGCTCCTTTCGCATGTTCACCGTAGGAAGAGGCAATAACCGAGTCAGGTTGCGGAGGCCGTCAAGGCCGTTCCGATGCCTGAAACGAAAAGACCCCGGCCGGGCCGGGGTCTTGAAGTTTTGGAAGAGGGTCGATCTACAGGACGGTGGGGTTGATGTTGTCCCGGACCCAATAGGTCAGGTCATATTTGGCCCGCAATTCCTCCTCCAGCTTGTTTTCCAGGGATTTTTCCATGTCGTGGATGCGGATGTAGACGTCGCGGTGCTCGGCGTCGGTTTGACCGTAAGCGGTCATGATGCTGATGATCCTGGCCTTGCCGGCTCGGAGGTCGTCCAGGACGGCCTTTAGGGAGCCCTGGGAGTTGGGCAGCCTGAGGCCCAACTGGACCCCGCCGAGGTAGACGCCGGTGATGTTGATCAGGACCTTGAAGACGTCTGTGTCGGTGATGATTCCGACCACCTTGTCATGGTCGTCGAGGACCGGCAGGCCCGAGATCCGCTTGTCGAGCATGACGGCGGCGGCCTTTTCCACGGTGTCGTCGACATGGATGGTGTAGGGGTTGGCGGTCATGATGTCCTTGATCTTGATCTCGGACAAAAGATAGTAGAGTTCGTGAACATCCAGGGTCGTGGCCTTGGACGGGGAGGCGTCCTTGATGTCCCGGTCGGTGACGATGCCAAGGAGGGTTCCCTTGTCGTCGACCACGGGGAGCCGCCTGATGTCGTGTTCCTTGAGAAGTTTCGAAGCCTTCATCATGGACGTGTCCGTGGCCACGGTGATCACGTCCCTGGTCATCCAATCACGGATAAGCATTGCTTGCCTCCTGCTGTCATGCTGATCAATTCATGAATCCCATCGAATTCCGGCCATTTGGACCCAAAAAGACCGCCTTGTCAACCCGGGACTCCCGGTTGAATTCCGCCGCTGGAACGTTCGATCACCTCATTGGGTCGTCGCTGATCAATCTTCCTGCCCGGCCATGATTTCGGCCAGGGCCTGGGTGGTCCGCCGGACGATTTCCGGGTCCGTGCCCGGGCTGAAGGCCATGTAGTGATTGTTTCGGAAGAGGAAGAGGGTTTTTTGGAAGCGGTCCAGGGGCAGATTCATCCGGGCAGCGCGAAGGGCCAGGGTCGATTCCACGTCCACGATCAGATCCACCCGACCGGCTAGGAGCATGGCCAAGTTTTGCTCCTGATTGGCCACGGGACGAATGGATTCCGGAGGAAAGTTTCGGGATTGGAAATAGTCGGCGTGGACACTGTCGCGAAGGATGCCGATGAGATATTTTCGGGCGTCGTCCACAACCTGGACCAGGACGTCGTCGCGCAGGGCGTCCTTGTAGAGATGGAATTCCTCGGCCGGGACGATGGGTCCGACCCAGGAGAACAGGTCCTCCCGTTCCGGAGTCCAGAGGATGGTATAGATGAGGGTGTCGGGTTCGGTGGTGGCGATGCGGTAGGCCCGGGGCCAGGGCAGAAGCTCGATTCGTCCGCCAGTGATGCCGATGCCGGCCGCGTTGAGAACGGCCCGGACGACTTCGGTGGCCTGACCCACAACCCGGCCGTCTTTCTCGTAGTTATAGGGTTCCCAGCTCTCGGTGACCACGCGGACTTCAAGACTCGGTTCGGCCAGGGCTTGGCCAAAAAAAAAGCCCAGAGTGGTCAGGGTCCCGGCCAGGAAGGAACACAGGATTCTGCCGATCATCATTCACTTCTGCCAGAGGGGACTGGGCGGGTCAACCGCCGACATGTGACCGGTGATTGGATCGGATTCGTCGAATGAGGACGAGTCAAAGCCTGTGAAGTCGGAGGCCTTGTCCGAAGGCGGGCTATTTAGTCTTAAAGAACGGGCTGTTTCTTTTTTCATGCTCGACAGTGGTCATGGGGCCGTGGCCAGGGTAGATTCTGGTCTGACCGGGAAGGATGAAAATCCGGTTTTCAATGGATTTGAGCAGGGTTTTGCTTTCGCCGCCGGGAAAATCGGTCCGCCCGACGGATAGCATAAAAATGAGGTCGCCCACGAACACGCACCCGGACATGGGGAAGAAGTAGGACAGGCTTCCGAGGGTGTGGCCGGGTGTGTCGAGAACGATCATGGGCTGACTGAGAGCGATATGACGGCCGGGGGCGATGTCCTGGAATTCGAAATTTGCCAGTCGGCCAAGTTCTCTGGCCCCTCCCTTGTCGAAGGGCACGTCGGCCAGGTAGCCGTCGTTTTTGCTCGCGTAGACCTCGGCGCCGGTCATGGCCTGGATAGTGGCCACGCCCCCGACGTGGTCCAGATGCAAATGCGTCAGGTACATGGCCCTCAGATTCAGTTGCCTGTTCGCGATGCTCTCGGCTATGGGTGCCGGATTGGAGCCGCAATCGATGAGGATCGCCTCGGTTCCGCAACTGCACAGGTAGCAATTCGTCTTGAGCGGTCCCACCGGAATGGTTTCCACGAATAATGACTTCAATCGGTGTCTCCCCGGCCGAATGGGCCGGTTATTGGTTTGTGAACTAATCGAGGATCGTCAATGCTGTACTTTCTCGGCAACTGTCAAATGGACTTCCTCTCCCGGGCCATGGCCGGGAAGGGTCATGAATGCGAGTACCGGGTCCTGGCTTCGCCTTTCACCTACGCCAGCTCCCCAGGGTACATTCCGGCAGAGCTTGGCCCTCTGGCCCGGGATCTCGAGTCCTTTTTTCATGGGCGGAGTCTAGTCAACCAGTTCGAGATGATTTCTTCGGACGATCGGCCGCCAAGGCTCGTCGTGATGAACCTATTTCATGAGAACAGCCCGCTGTTCATGCACCAGACGGACAAGTATGTCTTTTTCGTCGATGCCAAGTCCTGGGAGCTGATTCCCTGGTTCGAGACCTGGATGAAGGATCGCTTCGGCATGATCAGGGGCAATCCGGCAACCTACATGAAACGCTATCGGGACATGCTCGAAAAATTTCTCAGTCGGTTTCCCGGGGTGGACGTCGTGGTTGTGGTCCGTTTGTCGCACCATCCAGCTTTCGGTCCGGATCCGTACTCCTACCTCGAGGGATGGGGGGAGATGGCCGGGGAGGCCTTACAAACGGCCCGGTCCTGGATGCGGGAATTGCCGGGGGTCCACGTCGTGGAACTGGACAGGCTGTTTGCCGGAATCTGGCAGAAATCTGAAAAGAGCATTGAGGCCCATTGTCCGTTTCTGAAATTCACACTTCGGGAGGACCGGGGCAGGGTCACGGGCGTCCAGGCCAGCAGGGACGTGGAGCATATTGGCTCCATGTGGCCGGTGCTGGCCGACAGGCTGGTCGAATTCATGGAGATCGGCCGCATCCGATATCGCTCCGGGGAGTCCGTTCCCGAGGAATGGAACGTGGCTTGGCGGCCCAGGCGTCTGAGCGAGGACGCAATGCTCGCCCTGCTCTCGTCCGGGGCAAACTATCATTGCGCCCGTGCGGTCGGGGCCTTTTTCCACGATCTGGACACGGACTACACCGAACTGCTGGTGCGGACGCGACGGCTGACTCCGGTCTGTCACAACACCCTGCATATGATCAGGACCTATGGCCGGGTCAAGCCCAACCCGGCGCTTGGTTTGTGGTGCCGGGCGCACAGGATGGCCGCCAAGGATTTCACGGACAACGGCCCCCTGTACCAGGAGGAGTACCTCCAGCGTCTGGACGAGATGGAGCGTTTCTCTCTCGGGGGACAGTGAGACCGGCCCTCCGGACTTCCATGTCAGGGTCTCGGGTCGACCAAGGCTTCAGTTTCGCGTCCCCGGCGGCGGTCCAGCCACTCCCGGGCCTGGGTCAGGATGTCCCATTGGACCGGGACCATGACGATGGTCAGGAAGGTCGAGGTGCATAGACCGGTGACAAAGGTCGTGGCCATGGTCCCCCAGACCACGGAGTATTCCGGGATGCCCAGGGCCATGGGCAGGAGTCCGAGAGTGGTGGTCAAGGTGGTCAGGAGAATGGGCCTCAGCCTGACCCGGACTCCTTCGAGGATGGCCTCCCGTCGGGACAGTCCGGCGGCGTAGAGCTTGTTGATGAACTCAATGAGGACCAGGGAGTCGTTGACGACCACTCCGGTGACCCCGACCACGGCGATGAAGCTGTTGATGGTGAACAGGGTCTGGGCCAGGAAGGTCCCATAGATCATGCCGATCAGGGCGAAGACCACGGCCGAGAGGATGATCAGGGGCTGGAGATAGGAACGGAACTGGACGGCCAGAATGGAATAGATGGCCAGGATGGCGATGACAAAGGCGTAGGACAGGGAGGTGTAGGAATTCCGGGTGGACTGGAACTCGCCGGAAAAATCCAGGCTGGCCCCGGGATAGCGGTCCCGGTTAGCCTGGTAGTGTTCGGTGATCTGCCGGGTCACGGCCGGGACGGACAGGGCCGAGCCATGCCGGATATTGGCCGTGATGGTGATGGACCGCTGGTTCTTGAAGCGGTTTAGGAATCCGGGTTCCAGGGCCGTTGACCCGACGGCCATATCGCCAAGGCGGACCGTGCCCCGGGGAAGCTCCCGAAGGGGCATGTCCAGGGCTTTGGCCGGGCTGTCCAGGGCGGACGGATCGATGGACAGCTTCAGGTCGATGTCCTCGTCGGACATGCGGAAGGTGCCCACATAGCGGCCGTCCAAAACGGCCCCGGCCAGGGAGGCCACCTGGGCCGTGGTCAGGCCGTACTCGGCGGCCCGGTCCCTGAGGACCGAGAAGCGGAAGACCCGGATGGGTCGGCCCTGGTCGTCGCCCAGTTCGACTAGGCCGGGACCTGTCCGGGTGTCGGTCCGGAGAAAGTCGAGAACATCGCGGCTGAGGGCCCGGACCGAGTCGTCGCTGGTGCCCACGACCCGGACGCTGATGTCCTTGCCGGCCGGGGGGCCGTCCTTTTCGGCCCGGATCTCTACCTTGAAGCCCGAGCCTTCCAGGAGAGCCTCGACCCTGCTTCGCATGGCGTCCAAATGGGCCAGGGGATCATTGATCGGATGGTCGGCGAAGATTCGGTCCCGGGTGGAGGGCAGGGTGACCTGGATCATGCCCAGGCCGTCACCGAAGATGGTCTCGTAGTCCTCGCTGAGGTAGAATCCGGCAAAGGCCGAGGCCGACATGGCCATGTTCGGGCCGTCGTCCATGATGGTCCGGCTGACATCCTTGAGGCGGTCCGAGACCTGATCGATGGTGGTGCCCACGGGCCCGTCGAGGTTGACGTAGTAGAGGGAGTAGTCGTCGGGGAAGAACTTGATCCGGATGAGAGAGGCCTGACCGGACAGGGACAGCCCGAAGATGGCTACGGCCCCGGCCAGGAGCAGAGTGACCACGACGATGCTCGTGAACCGGAAGCGGAGGGTCAGACCGAGAAGGACATTGGTAAGGCTCCGGGTCCAGGCCAGAAGAAAAAATTCCTTGGAGGTCTCTTCGGCCCTGGGGGTGCCCGGGCCGTATTCCAGAACGTGGCTGGGCAGGATGATCAGGCACTCCAGGAGCGAGGCCACAAGGGCGAAGGCCACGGCCTTGGGAATGATGGCGAAGAACTCCCCCGTGGACCCGGTCATGATCAGCATGGGCAGGAAAGCGGCCACGGTGGTCAGGGTGGCGGCCACGATGGGCAGCAGGACCTCGGCCGTGCCGTCGATGACGGCTTCCAGACGGGCCTTGCCGGTCTGGATGTGGCGGTAGATGTTCTCGACGACGATGATGGCGTCGTCCACGATGATGCCCGAGACCAGGACAAAGGCGAACAGGCTGATTTCGTTGACCGAATTGCCTGTCAGATACATGACGACCATGGTGGTCAAAAAGGCGAAGGGGATGCCCACGGTTGTCAGGGCGGCGTTGCGAAGGCCCATGAAGGCCCAGATGAGGCCGAAGACCAGGACGATGCCGACCAGGAGGTTGGATCCCAGGGTACGCATGGAGTCCTTGACCTTGACCGTGGAGTCGTTGGTCAGGACGGTCTCGATCCCCTCCCGGTCGAACCGGACCCGGAAGTCGTCCAAGACCTCCATGACCTGGTCGTAGATGGTCAGGGCGTTGCCGGAACCGGACTTGACCACGTGGAGGCTGACGCAGTCCCGGCCGTTGACCGAGGCGACGACAAAAGGGTCCCGGTAGGCCAGGCGGGCGTCCGTGGCCACGTCCGAGACCCGGACGAAGGTCCCGTCGGCGTCGGTCCGGATGACGGTGTCCATGACCTGACGCCGGGTCCGGAACTTCTCGTCCACGGCCACGGCGAACTGGCCGTTTCGGTTGAAGTCTCCGGCCGGAACGCTCAGGTTGTCGGAGCGCAGGGCCGCGGACACGTCGTCGAAGGTCAGCCCCAGCCCGGCCAAGCGGTCCGGGTCCAGCATGACGTGGAATTCACGGACGTACTCGCCCTGGAGGGTGACCTTGTTCACCCCGGGAATGGCCTCCAGGGGGATGCGAAGTTCCTCGGCGATGAGGGACAGGGCCCGGTTCTCCCGGTCTCCCAAAAGGTTGACCGTGATCACGGGCAGCCATTCATTGACGTCGATGAGTGTGAATCCCGGAGGGTCGATGGTCTCGGGAAGGTCCTTGACCGTGCCCTGGACCCGAAAACGGAGTTCGTCGTAGAGCCGGTCGTAGTCGGTGTCGTCCACGAATTTGACGATGATGCTGGATCGCTCCCGGTAGGAGGTGGACCGGACGAACTCCACGTCCTCCATGCCGTCCAGGGCCTTCTCGATCTTGCGGGTGACCAGATTCTCCACGTCCTGGGGCGAGGCCCCGGGAAAGTAGGTGGAGACCACGACCTTGCCGAAGTTGACGTTGGGGTAGCGCTCCACTGGCATGCGGAGCACGGCAAAGGCCCCGACGATCATGAGCATGACAAAGACCAGATTGACGAAGACGGTCTGGGTCAGGGTGAAGCGGAGCAGATTCTTCATTGGCTAGGGCGGGAGGTGGGTGAGACAAAGGTCTGGCCTGGCCGGACCTCGGGAGATGAAACCCGGGCCGCGCCGTCGGCCACGGACAGGAGCATGACCCGGACCGCCCGGCCCTCGGGGGTCAGCAGGTAGTGTTCCTCGTAGCGTTCCTCCAGGCCGCAGACCGGGACCAGGACCGCGCCCGAAGGGTCCGGGGCGGGCAGGTCCAGCACGGCCCGGAGACCCTCGCGGCGAAGGGGCAGGCCCTCGGAGACCACGAGATCCACATTGACCTTGCGGGTCTGGGGGTCGAAGGCCGGGGAAATCCGCAGGATGGAGGCCGGGACGCGGAGTCTGCCGTAGTCGGGGAGGGTCAGGCTCGGTCCGGGCAAGTCCTCCAGAAGGCGAATTTCCTCCGGGGCCAGGGCAAAGGGGACGATGAGGGTGCCCATGTCTCCGACCCGGGCCAGGACCGTGCCCGATGACACCCATTGGCCGGGCTCGACCCTGCGGTCCATGACCGCCCATCCGGCCGGGGCCTTGACCTGATGGCGGCGGCGCTCCTCCTCCAGAACGGCCCGGTCCACGGCGAGGGATTCCAGGGCCAGGCGGGCCTGGTCCAGTTCCTGCTCCCGGGCGTCAAAGGCCGATTGCGAGGTCTGCTCGCCCTCCAAAAGGCGGCGGTAGCGGTCGAATTCGGTCTCCAGATGGGAGACGCGGTTCTCGATGCGTTTGCGCTCGGCCTCGTTGGCCCGCAGGCGGAGATCGACAAAGGTCGGGTCCAGCCGTGCGAAGACTCCGTCACCGGGAACCGGGTCGCCGATGTCGGATAAAACCTCCAGGCATTTTTGGGAGGTTTCGGCCACGATGTCCATGGCCGTTCTGGCCCGGGTGAAGCCGACGTGGCTGGTGATGGTGACCGCCGGTCGAGCGGTAAAGGTCTCGGGGCAGTCTTGCCCCAGGGCCGGGGTTGCAAGGGCCGCAATCAGGCAGGCCAGGGCCGGGAGGCAGGCTGTTCGAAATGTCATGGCATGTGGGGTCGGAGGTTTCCGGGCCGAATGTGCGGTGGCTTCATATCCCACAATGTCGGTTCATGGCAATGCCAAAGGCGTCAATTAAATAATAGAATCGATTATCTTTTGCGGGGAGCTGGAGGAAGGAGCGAGCCGGCCGGTTTTGAGAATCGACCGAAAACAAACAGCGCGGCCTACAGGGCCTGGCCGGTTCGGGCGACGTGGTCGGCGAAGCCGAGGGTGTCGTGGCCGGAGACAAAGAGATGGGGTTCGATGCGGACGTCGAGGCGGGGGAAGAGTCGTTGCATTGTTTTCAGGTAATCGTCATCCAAATGGGTGACAAAGAGGCCGATGTCGATATCGCTGCTCTTCGGTGTTGGAATGGGCAATATATCTATGTCAAATTTTACACCGAAGACATTTTAAAAAAATCGAAAAACAGTTATGTAGAAAACAGAAATATTTCATAAATATTGCCGGGAATGCAATTGCATTCCCGGCAATATTTATATTGATTTATCTTGGATCTGTTAGAGTTCCACTGGCTGAGCCTGAATCTCCAGTTACAGTAATTGTTAGGTCAGTGGCTCCTGAAACTGCGATATCACCTGCTTCAACATCATCATAACCATCAAGAACGATATTTGCTTGGCACAAATTTGTTGCGTTACCAGCCATAGCTGTCCAAGCATCATCAACATCTCCGTTTTCAATGAGTAAATTTTCTGCATATTTCATAGATAGTACGGACTGACAGGCGGCTACTAAATTTTCATAGGATTTAATTCGTGCTTGCGTTTGAAGATCAAGAAATTTTGGCACAGCCACAGCCGCCAAGATACCGAGGATGACCAAAACGGCGATGATTTCGATGAGGGTGAAACCCTGTTGAGCCTTGCGCATAAAAAACCTCCCATACATGTTTGAAGTTGATTAGGGTTAAAAGTGGCCTTCTTTCTAGCAAGGGTCGTGCCGAATGTCCAGTGTTTGAGAAAATGAAGCTGAAACAAGGGATTGTCGGGTGCGGCCTGAAGCGGTTCGAAGCGTCGGACAACACGATGCGTCGGTTGATCGACAAAATTTGGAGGAGATGGGCGGGATAGCCGAGGCCTGTGCGTTATCGAGGATGACCGTTGGGCCGGAATGTGTAGGGGCCGTTCACGAACGGCCCCTCCGGAATGGGGATAGTCGTCAAAAAATATATCCGGCCCCGGCCTCGGGTCACGACATGGTTCCAAGGGCAGGGGCTGGGAGGCCGGTCATTGCCAGAAAGGGCGAATTGGGGCAGGTAGAGGCCACGGGCCACAAGCCGGTTTCAAGCATGGGCGAGTCAAAAATGATGCCGTCCATCGGGCCGTGCAGGCCGTTCACGGGAAAAGGGGCTTTTGCCAGCCGGAAAATTCCCGCACTATACGCAACCATACCGACAAGGAGGATGCCCGAATGTTCGTGGGTCTGAAAATGCTCCGCGGTTTCGAGACCGTCACCCCCCATACCAAGGTCCGGGACGCCGAAAAACTCTTGGACGAGAGCGGCCTGTGGATGCTCCTGGTCCTAGATGACGACGAGCTGGTGGGCTATGTCCGCAAGGAGGACATCAGCGCGGCCATGCCGTCCCTGGTCACTTCCCTGGACAAGCACGAGATCAATTATCTCCTGGCCAAATTGACCATTGCCAAGATCATGCGCCGGGACATCGTCACCGTGAACCCGGAGATGGAGATCGAGGCCGCGGCGGCCCTGATGCACGAGAAGAACCTGGCCGGGCTGGCCGTGGTCAACAATTTCGGCAAGCTCGTAGGATACATTAACCGGACGGTCATGCTCGACGTGCTGGTGGAGGAGATGGGCTACCGCCAGGGCGGGTCGAGGATCGCCTTCGAGGTGGCCGACCGGCCCGGGGTCATCCGGGAGGTCTCGGGGATCATCGCCGACATGGGCCACAGCATCATTTCCACCGGGACCTTTTTCCACAACAATTCCCGCATGGTGGTCATCCGGGTGGCCATCGAGGACCCGTCGGCCCTGGCCGCGGCCCTGCAGGAGCGGGGCTATAAGGTCGTCGGGGCCATGGACTTCATGAACGAGTGGGAACGGTGAGTCCTCTTCTCGACGTCGACAAGGTCACCCTGACCTTCGGCGGCATCGCCGCCCTGTCCGAGGTCTCCTGGAATCTGGAGGAGGGGAGCGTGACCTCCCTCATCGGACCCAACGGGGCGGGCAAGACGAGCATGCTGAACTGCATCTCGGGCCGCTACCATCCCCAGGAGGGGGGCATCCGCCTGGACGGAAAGGACCTCCTGGGTCTCAAGGCCCATGCCCGGACCAGGCTCGGCCTGTCGAGAACCTTTCAGAACATCGCCCTGTTCCGGGGCCTGTCGGTCTTGGACAATATGATGGTCGGCCGCCATTCCCGCATCAAGTACGGGCTCCTGGCGGCCCTTTGCTATCTGGGCCGGGCCAGGAAACACGAAGACGAACACCGCCGCCGGGTGGAGGACGTCATTGATTTTCTGGGCCTGTCCCCCTACCGCCACCAGCACGCCGGGCATCTTCCCTACGGAGTCCAGAAGCGGGTCGAGCTGGGCCGGGCCCTGGCGGCCGAGCCCCGGCTCATTCTCCTGGACGAGCCCATGGCCGGCATGAACCTGGAGGAGACCGAGGACATGGCCCGGTACATCCTGGACATCAACGAGGAGTGGGGGACCACGGTCCTTCTGGTGGAGCACGATATGGGCGTGGTCATGGACATTTCCGACCATGTGGTCGTGCTGGATTTCGGCCGGGTCCTGGCCACGGGCAGCCCGGAGGAAGTCCAGAAGAACCCCGACGTGGTGGCCGCCTATCTGGGCACGGAAGACGCCACCTTTTGCGGACGCTGACATGAGTGCGGCCTATGACACCACCCTGCCGGCCCTGCTGGAGCGCCGGGCCAACGAGCACCCGAATCGCCCGGCCCTGCGGGAGAAGGAGTGGGGGCTCTGGCAGACCTACACCTGGAAACAGTACCGGGACGTGACGGCCGAGTTCGCCGGGGGCCTGGAGGCCATGGGGTTCGGCCAGGGCGACATCCTGATCCTCATCGGCGACAACCGGCCCGAGTGGCTGTGGGCCGAAGTGGCGGCCCAGTCCCTGGGCGGCATGGCCCTGGGCCTGTACCAGGACGCCCCGGCCTCGGAGATCGAATACGTCTTTGCCCTGAGCGAGGCCAAGGTGGTCGTGGCCGAGGACCAGGAGCAGGTGGACAAGATTTTGACCTTGAAGCCGAATCTTCCGGCCTTGAAGCACGTGGTCTATCACGACCCCAGGGGGCTGTCCGGGTACGAGGCCCCGGGTCTGACCAGCTTCACGGCCGTGCGGGAGATGGGACGGGACCGGCGCAAGTCCTTTGCCGAGCGGGTCCAAACCCTGGACCCGGACCGGGCGGCCCTCATCGCCACGACGTCCGGAACCACGGGCCGTCCCAAGCTGGCCATGCTCTCCCACAAGAACCTTTTGTCCATGGCCCACAACCTGGGCCAGGCCGATCCCAAGCGGCCCGGTGACGATTTTGTGTCCTTCCTGCCCCTGGCCTGGATGGGCGAGCAGATGATGAGCGTGGCCTCGGCCCTGCTTTTCGGATTTTGCGTCAACTTTCCCGAGGAGCCGGACACGGTCCAGAACGACATCCGGGAGATCGGGCCGCATCTGATCTTTTCTCCGCCACGGGTCTGGGAGAACATGGCCGCGTCGGTGCGGGTCAAGATCATGGAGACCACGCCCCTCAAGCGCCTGATGTACACCTTTTTCCAGGGCATCGGGGCCCGGCACGCCCAAAAGGTCCTGGCCCGGGAACCGGTGGGGATCGGCCTCAAGCTGGCCAATGTCCTGGCCGACGTCTGCCTGTTTCGGGCCCTGCGCGACCGCCTGGGATTCTCGCGGATCCGCTCGGCCTCCACAGGCGGCGCGGCCCTGGGTCCAGACACCTTCACCTTTTTCCACGCCCTGGGCATCAATCTGAAGCAGATCTACGGCCAGACCGAGATAGCGGGCATCTCCTGCATCCACAGGGACGGGGCCGTTGATTTCGACTCCGTAGGCACGCCCATTCCCGAGACCGAGATCCGGATCTCCGACGACGGTGAGATTTTGTCCAAGAGCCCGGCCGTGTTTCTGGGCTACTACAAGAACGAGAAGGCCACGGCCGAGACGGTCAGCGACGGCTGGCTCCTGTCCGGGGATGCCGGATACTTCAAGGACAACGGCCAGCTGGTGGTCATCGACCGTTTGAAAGACGTCATGCAGTTGGCCTCGGGCCACCGGTTCTCCCCCCAGTTCATCGAGAACAAGATCAAGTTTTCGCCATATGTCCGCGAGGCCGTGGTCTTCGGGGCCGGGAGGGAGCGGGTCACGGCCATCGTCTGCATCGATATGGGCATTGTCGGTCGCTGGGCCGAGTCCAAAGGCATGACCTACACCACCTACCAGGATTTGTCGGCCCGGCCCGAGGTCTACGGCCTGATCCGGGACGAGTTGTCCGGGGTGAACGGGTCCCTGGAGGCGGCCACGGCCGTGTCCAGGTTCGCCCTGCTGTCCAAGGAATTGGACGCTGACGACGGCGAGCTGACCCGGACCCGCAAGGTCCGCCGGGGCGTGGTCCTTGAGCGCTACGGTGCCTTGGTGGAGGGCCTGTACACGGGGGCCGGAGCCGTGGATCTCAAGACTGAGATCACCTACCAGGACGGCTCCAAACGGGAGCTTTCGGCCACGATAACGATCATGGACATCTGAGCATGGAATACTATCTGCAACTCGTGCTGAACGGCCTAGTGGTCGGGAGCATCTACTCCCTGGTGGCCCTGGGCTTCGTCATCATCTACAAGGCCACCAAGGTGGTCAATTTTGCCCAGGGCGAACTGGTCATGGTCGGGGCCTACGTCTGCTTTTCCCTGACGGTTCAGGCCGGAATCCCCTTCCTGGCATCCTTCATGATGACCCTGGCCTTTTCGGTGGTCCTGGGCCTGGCCATCGAGCGGCTTTTCCTGCGGCCCATGATTGGGGAACCCATCATCAGCGTGATCATGGTCACCATTGGCCTGTCCACGGTCTTGAAGGCCCTGGTCCAGCTCTTCTGGGGAACCCAGATCCGGGTCTATCCCCAGCTTCTGCCCCAGGATCCAGTATTCGTGGCCGGGCTGCCCATCGCCCCGGTCTACATCGCGGCCTTTGTCCTCTCCATTCTTTTGTTCGTGGTCTTCTCCCTGTTCTTTAAGTATTCCCGCCACGGCCTGGCCATGCGGGCCACGGCGTTTGACCAGCAGGCCGCGGCCAGCATGGGCATCGGCATCAAGAACATCTTTGCCTTATCCTGGTGCATCGCCACGGTGGTCTCGGCCATCGGGGGTGTCATCCTGGGAAACATCAACGGCATTAACTCCCAGCTGGGCCAGCTGGGGCTCAAAGTTTTTCCGGCCGTCATTCTCGGGGGCCTGGACAGCCTGCTGGGGGCGGCCGTGGGCGGGCTGGCCATTGGAGTTCTGGAGAATGTCTGCGACGGTGCGGCCATGCAGCTTTTGGATCTCTCCGGGTTCAAGGACGTGGCCGCCTACGTTTTTCTGGTCCTGATCCTGATGATCAAACCCTATGGTCTGTTTGGGACCAAGGAAATCGAGCGGGTCTGACATGAGCGGAAAATGTGGTCTCTTCTACACCTCGTACCGGGCCGAGGCCGGGCTGTTTCCCTCTCGGTTCCAGAAGGCCTGTATGGCCGCTTTCATGGCCGTGCTCCTGATCTGCCCGTGGTTTTTGGGTTCGTATCCGGTCTCGGTCCTGAACCTGATCTGCATCGCGGTCATCGGGGCCGTGTCCCTGAATCTGCTGACAGGGGTCTGCGGTCAGATCTCCCTGGGCCACGGGGCCTTCATTGGGGTCGGCGCCTACGCCTCGGCCTGGTTCGCGGGCCAAGGCCTGCCTTTTGCCATCAGCCTGCCCCTGGGCGGGGCCGTGGCGGCCGTGATCGGCATGTTCTTCGGCATCCCGTCCCTGCGGCTCAAAGGCATCTACTTGGCCATCGCCACCCTGGCCGCCCAGCTCATCCTCGAATATGTGTTCCTGCACTGGGAGGGCGTGACCGGCGGGCCTTACGGCCTGTCCGTGGACTCGCCGGTGATCTTCGGCCTGACCCTGGATACGGACCGGTCCATGTACTATCTGATCCTCTTCTGCACGGTGCTCTCGGTCCTGGCGGCGGCCAATGTCATGCGGACCCGGCCGGGCCGGGCCTTTGTGGCCATCCGGGACCACCACCTCTCGGCCGAGATCGTGGGGGTCAACCTCTTCGCGGTCAAGCTCCAGGCCTTTGGTCTGAGCTCCTTCATGGCCGGCATCGCCGGGGGCCTGTGGGGACACTACACCATGTACATCACCCCGGAACCTTTCGGCATCGGGCTTTCGGTCAGCTATCTGGCCATGATCATCATCGGCGGGCTGGGAAGCGTTCTGGGGAGCGTATTCGGGGCCGTGTTCATCACCCTGCTGCCGGAAGGACTGAACATGGTGGCCGGGAGTCTGGCCGGGCTGTTTCCCAATGTCAGCACTTATTTCCTGGCCATGAAGGAGGGGGTGTTCGGTCTGATCCTGGTCCTCTTCCTGGTCTTTGAACCCGAGGGCCTAGCTCGACGCTGGAGACTTCTCAAGTCCTACTGGAAGCTCTATCCGTTCGCCTACTGATCCCTGTCAGCCATCCCGACCATGAGGCCGGGTACAACGTTCAACCCTTCCGGAGGGGGGCATGAAAATTCGAATTTTGGCGATCACCTGTCTGGCGGTTCTGCTGTGCGGCACGGTCTGGGCATCGGAGCCTATCAAAATCGGCCTTTTGTCCGACCTGTCCGGAGCCACGTCCTCGGTGGGTCGGCCCTATGCCGACGGCATTAAGGCCTGTGCCGAGTACCTGAACGAGGAGGGAGGCATCAACGGACGGCCCATTGTTCTCGACCAGGTGGATTACGCCTACAACGTCCAGCAGGCCCTGGCGGCCTACAAGCGGATGAAGAGCCAGGGCATCGTCGCCCTGCAGGGATGGGGTACGGGAGACACCGAGGCCTTGGTCAAGTTCGTGGCCAAGGACGAGATGCCGACCTTTTCGGCCTCCTACTCGGCCCATCTGACCGATCCGAACACGGCCCCCTACAATTTTTTCTGCGCGGCTGACTATTCCACTCAGGCCCGGGCGGCCCTCAAATTCGTCCGCGAGAACTGGAAGGAGGAGCGGGCCCCGAAATTGGCCCTGATCTACCCCGACGCCCCCTACGGCCTTGCCCCGCTGGCCGCAGCCGAGGCCTACGCCAGGGAATTGGGCTTTGAGATCGTGGGCAAGGAGATCGTTGACCTGAAGGCCATGGAGGCCACCACTCAGCTTCTTCGTTTGCAAAAGGTCGCCCCTGACTATGCCTGGGTCGGCGGCACCACCCCGTCCACGGCCGTGGTTCTGAAAGACGCCCAGAAGCTGAAGATGAACGTGATCTTCATCACTAATATCTGGGGTTCCGACGAGAACATCTTTGATCTGGCCGGCACGGCGGCCAACGGCCACATCAGCATCCAGGCGGCCAAGGTCTACGGCCAGCCCTGCGAGGGCATGGTCGTTATTGAGAAACTGACCAAGGGCGTGCCCCAGATGACCCATTTCATCCGCGGGTTCGTTTCCATGCTGACCATGGCCGAGGGTCTGAAACGGGCCGAGGCCGCTGGACAACTGAACGGGCCGGGCATCAAGGCCGCCTTGGAGAGCATGAGGGATTTTGACCCCATGGGTCTGGCCGCGCCTATCAGCTTCTACCCCGACGACCACAGGCCGAATTTGGCCGTTAGTCTCTATGAGCTTCGCGACGACAAATTGAACTTCCTGGGCGAGCAGACCCTGGAGCGGAAAAAGGAATGGCTGGGCAAGTAGCTGAAAGAAATATCCTCCAGGTGGCCAACCTGGAGGTTGTCTACAACGACGTGGTCCTGGTCCTCAAAGGTCTGTCCCTGACGGCCGGAGAGGGCCGGATCACGGCCCTGCTCGGGGCCAACGGGGCGGGCAAGTCCACGACCCTGAAGGCCATATCGGGTCTCTTGCGAAACGAGAACGGGGAGATCACCGACGGCCAGGTGCTCTACGACGGTCGGCCGGTTCAGAGCCAGTCCCCGGAGCGGATCGTTCGGGGCGGCATTTTCCAAGTCATGGAGGGCCGGAGGGTCTTCGAGGATCTGACCGTGGAGGAGAACCTGCGCTGCGGTGGGCACACGGCCCCGCGCTCGACCCATGCCGCGAGTCTGGAAAAGGTCTACGCCTATTTTCCCCGGCTGGCCGAGCGGAAAAAACAGCTGGCCGGGTTCATGTCCGGGGGCGAGCAGCAGATGCTGGCCATTGGGCGGGCTCTCATGGCCAGGCCCAGGCTTTTGTTGCTGGACGAGCCATCCCTGGGATTGGCTCCGCTGCTGGTGGAGGAGATCTTTGAGATCGTCCAGAAGATCAACCAGACCGAGGGAGTGTCTATCCTCCTGGTGGAGCAGAACGCCAGGGCAGCCCTGAGCGTTTCTGAGTACGGCTATATCATGGAGAACGGTCGGGTGGTCATGGACGGGCCGTCCAAGGAGCTTCTCTGTAACGCCGATGTCCAGGAGTTCTATCTGGGTCTGTCTCACGGGGGCGAGAAGCGGAGTTACCGGGACATCAAGCACTACCGGCGGCGCAAGCGCTGGCTCGGGTAGCTCTTCACGCTCTCGAATTTTAAACGGGCTGACGATACTGGGTTTTCCAGCATAGGCAGGCAGCCATTGCCGGACTGAGACGGCGACAATCTCATAATGGTCCGACACCGGTCCGGAGAGGGATGATGATGGCAGACGGTTTCAAAGCAGGCGTCTTTCACGATTTGGAGCTGGAATCCCCCGAGGACCGCAGGGCCCGGAAGCGAAAGGCCCTGAACCTGGCTGTCGAGCGCGCGGTCAGGCATTGTCCCGAGTTTGGAGACAGGCTGGCCAAGGCCGGCCTCAAATCCGACGATGTCCTCGACGAGGAAGGATTCGCCCGCATTCCGGCCCTTCGTAAGACCGATATCATCCGTCTTCAGGCCGAAAAGGGCGTTGAATACGTCCTGAGTCAGGCGCCGGGCGAATTTAGCCGCATCTTTCAGTCGCCCGGACCCATCTATGATTTCGAGGGCCGGGAACGGGACCATTGGGGATGGGCCGAGGCCTTTTTCGCCTGCGGATTCCGGCCCGGCGACCTGGTCCAGATGACCTTCGGATATCATCTGACTCCGGCCGGTCTGATGCTGGAGGAGCCCTTGCGGATCATCGGCTGCGGGGTGATTCCGGCCGGGCCGGGGAATACCAACGTCCAGCTGGAACTCTTGAAGACGCTGCCCGTGAACGGCTTCGTGGGCATGGCCTCGTACCTGAAAGTCATTGGGGAGAAGGCCATGCAGACCGGCCTGGACCCGGTCAGGGACTTCAAGCTCCGCACGGCCTTTGTGGCTGCCGAGCGTCTTCCGGACGAACTTCGTTCATCCGTGGAAGCCATGTTCGGGATCACGGTCCGTCAGGGCTACGGTACGGCCGATGTGGGCTGTATCGCCTACGAGTGTTCGGAGCTATCGGGCATGCACGTCTCCTCTCACCGGCTGGTGGAGATTTGCGATCCCCAAACCGCGCTCCCCGTGCCGGACGGACAGGTCGGAGAGG
>RZZR01000022.1 GCA_009929795.1 Deltaproteobacteria bacterium
GGAACTAACGCCAGCTGACGTAGATGGCATGAATCCCGGATGGCGGTCATGATCCCGACAATCCAAACGAAACTCAGACCGCCAAAATTTTCAGTGAGGGCTTGGCCCTGACCGAAGACTGCCTTGACACCACGGAGATCCATTGGTAGCATAAACTCCGAGTTTGAGGTGGTAATGTTTCAATTCGTTTTGGTCCATGGTCCACGCTGCGATGCCATCTCCTTCAGTTTTGTTCGATATTAGTACGTTTTAATTTAACCCTTTAGAGGAGGAAACTATGCCGACCTTTGTTAATCCTGAAAAATGCGATGGTTGCAAGGGTGGGGAAAAGACCGCTTGCATGTACATCTGCCCCAATGACCTGATGATCCTCGATCCCGAAGAGATGAAGGCCTACAATCAGGAGCCGGAAGCATGCTGGGAGTGTTACTCCTGCGTCAAGATCTGCCCCCAGGGCGCGATCACTGCCCGCCCGTACGCCGACTTCGCCCCCATGGGCGGAACTAGTATCCCCCTGCGGAGTGCTGAGGACATCATGTGGACAGTCCAGTTCCGCAATGGAGAGGTCAAACGCTTCAAGTTCCCCATCCGGACGACCCCGGAAGGCTCCATCAAGCCTTTTGACGGAAAGCCCGAGCCCGGTGATCTGGACTCCGAACTTCTGTTCACCGAGACGACCTTGGTTGCCCCCAAGGAAGTCTTGAACAAGAAATCCGAAATCGCCGACGCCGCTGCCACCCAGTGCTGGTTTGACGGTGGTTGCGAAGGTGGGAACCGCTAGGATTCTTCCTGGTGTTCGAACTAATCAAGCCGATAATTTTTAAGGAGGAAACCATATGCCTCAGATTCCTGTAAAAGATATTCCTAAAGGACTTGCCTTGGCCGAGCCTAAGATTGTTGAGCACGATGTCGACATTCTGCTCGTTGGCGGCGGCATGGGTAACTGCGGCGCTGCCTTTGAGGCCGCTCGCTGGATTGATAAGGTTGACAAGAATATCAAGCTGATGCTGGTCGACAAGGCCGCTTTGGAACGGTCCGGCGCCGTTGCCCAGGGCCTTTCGGCCATCAACACTTATCTTGGTAAGAACGATGCCGACGATTACGTCCGCATGGTCCGCACCGACTTGATGGGTATCGTTCGCGAAGACCTGATCTTCGACCTCGGCCGCCACGTGGATGATTCCGTTCATCTGTTCGAGGAGTGGGGTCTGCCTTTATGGGTCAAGAAGGATGGAAAGAACCTTGATGGCGGACAAGCCAAGAAGGAAGGGTTGGCTGTCCGCAAAGGTGCCGAGCCCGTTCGTTCCGGCCGCTGGCAGATCATGATCAACGGTGAGTCCTATAAGTGCATTGTGGCCGAAGCCGCCAAGAATGCCTTGGGCGAAGACCGCTACATGGAGCGCATCTTCATCGTGAAGCTGCTCCTGGATGCCAAGCAGCCCAACCGGATCGCCGGTGCAGTCGGCTTCTCGGCCCGCGACAACGAAGTGCATATCTTCAAGGCCAACGCAATGCTGGTTGCCTGCGGCGGGGCCGTCAACGTGTACAAACCCCGGTCCGTCGGCGAGGGCATGGGCCGCGCCTGGTATCCAGTTTGGAATGCCGGCTCCACATACACCATGTGTGCCCAGGTCGGTGCCGAAATGACCATGATGGAAAACCGTTTCGTACCTGCCCGCTTCAAGGATGGCTACGGACCGGTCGGTGCTTGGTTCCTGCTGTTCAAGGCCAAAGCCACGAACTACAAGGGCGAAGACTATTGCGAGACCAACCGGGCCATGCTCGCTCCTTACGAGAAGCGCGGCTATGCCAAGGGTCATGTCATCCCCACCTGCCTGCGGAACCACATGATGCTTCGTGAGATGCGTGAAGGCCGTGGCCCGATCTACATGGACACCGCCACTGCTCTGCAGACCACGTTTGCCACTTTGAACAAGAACGAGCAGAAGCACCTTGAGAGCGAAGCCTGGGAAGACTTCCTTGACATGTGCGTAGGCCAGGCCAACCTGTGGGCGGCTATGAACATCAAGCCCGAGGAATCAGGCTCAGAGATCATGCCCACCGAGCCATATTTGCTTGGTTCCCACTCCGGTTGTTGCGGAATCTGGGTTTCCGGTCCGGACGAGAGCTGGATACCGGACGAGTACAAGGTTAAGGCTGACAACGGCAAGATCTACAACCGCATGACGACCGTCAATGGCCTGTTTACCTGCGCTGACGGCGTTGGCGCTTCCGGCCACAAGTTCTCCTCTGGCGCACATGCCGAGGGTCGTATTGCCGGCAAGCAGCTGGTTCGCTGGGTCGTCGATCACAAGGACTTCAAGCCGACGCTGAAAGTTGATGCCGAAACCCTGAAAAAGGAAATCTATCAGCCTTGGTACAACTATGAGGCTGGCAAGGCCGCATCAACCGACCCCGTCGTGAACCCCAACTACATTTCGCCCAAGAACTTCATGATGCGCTTGATCAAGTGCACCGATGAGTACGGCGCTGGTTGTGGGACGTATTACACCACTTCAAAGGCATTGCTGGCCACTGGTTTCAAGCTGATGGCAATGCTCGAGGAAGATTCCAAGAAGCTGGCCGCTCGTGATCTGCACGAACTGCTTCGCTGTTGGGAGAACTACCACCGTCTGTGGACCGTGCGCCTGCACATGCAGCACATCGACTTCCGTGAGGAAACTCGGTACCCGGGCTTCTACTATCGGGCCGATCACATGGGGCTGGACGACGACAAATGGCATTGCTTCGTTAATTCCAAGTATGATCCCGAGAAGGGCGAGCTGAGCATTTTCAAGCGTCCCTACTACAAGATCATTCCTGATTAAACCACCACGATCGAACGGCTGCGGGGAAACCCGCAGCCGTTCTTTCAATATGATTTTTCCATGCATATGGTGGTCTGAGCCCACGCTCTGACAGAGAGTTGAAGTATGGGCTTGGGCCATTTTATGTATAATCAGCCAACGCTGTGATTGAACAACGTCCCAGGAGGAGAATCAATGTCAAACAGCAGCATCCTGGTCATAGGCGGCGGCTTCAGCGGGATCACAGCCGCGCTTGAGGCCGCTGAACTCGGCCATGAGGTAATCCTCGTCGAGAAGAGACCGTTTCTCGGGGGTCGAGTCGCTCAACTGAACAAATACTTCCCCAAGCTTTGCCCTCCTTCCTGCGGATTGGAGATCCAATTTCAGCGCATCAAAAAGAATCCAAACCTCAAGTTTTTGACCCAAGCTGAGGTGACTTCCGTTAAAGGACAAAAGGGAGACTACGAAGTTCAGGTCAAGATTAAACCACGTCACACGGCCCCAAACAGTGTTGACTACTCAGAACTTGAGTCCAAGCTGACCGGGTGTGCCAGCAACGAGTTCGAATTTGGCCTCGCCAGCCGGAAACCTTTGTTCATGGATGTGCCTTTCGCTTTTCCGGCCAGATACGCGCTCGATTCCACTCAACTTGGAGAGAGCGATCACACTGTTTTGAAACAGGATTCGACCATCGATCTCGATGAAAAAGAAAAGACGGTTACTTTCAACGTGGGAAGCATTATTATAGCCACGGGCTGGAAGCCATACGATGTGACCAAGTTAACCAATCTCGGGGCTGGGCAGGTCAAGAACTGCATCTCAAATATGCAGATGGAGCGATTGGCCTCTGCCAACGGGCCGACCAGCGGCCGAATTCTGCGGCCTTCGGACAAAACTGCTCCCAAGAAGGTTGCCTTTGTTCAATGCGCCGGATCAAGAGATGAGAATCACCTGCATTTCTGCTCGTATATCTGCTGTATGGCTTCCCTGAAGCAGGCATCATACCTTCGGGAGCAGTATCCAGACTCCATGGCTTATATTTACTATATCGACCTTAGAACACCAGGGCGTTACGATGACTTCGCCAAAAAGATTCTGTCTGATCCTGGAGTTCGAGCTGTCAAGGGGAAAGTGGCCAAGGTCGAGGAAGTCGGGAGTGACGTTTGGATCACCGTCGAGGATGCGATCAGCGGATCTAAATCGGTCGAACGGTTCGACATGGTGGTCTTGGCGACGGGGATGCAACCAAGCTTGGCGGGTGAGACTTTGCCCATGGATATCGAGCTCGATGCCGAGGGCTTCGTGGTCGGTGGCGACGAGCAGGGAATCTTTGCCGCCGGATGCGCGAAGCAACCTCTTGACGTGATGAAGTCGGCTCAATCCGGCACCGCTGCGGCAATGAAAGCGATTCAAACGGTGAGAGGGAGGTAGCAAATGGCCGAGAAAATCGGTGTGTACTTTGACGAGTCCGCCTTGGAGGGATGCCTCGACGCGGCACAGTTGTCGGAGGAAGTGAAGAAGAAGTGGGGCGATCTCTGTCCGGTTGTGAAAAGTCATGCGCGTTTAGCAAGCCAGGACGGAAAGGCCATGATTCAGGCCGACATCGACGCCGGCACCATCGACTCTGTCTGCATCTGCGGAACCTCACCTCGACTCGACTGGGATTTCTTTCAATTCGGGGCACAAGTCCTTGTCGGACGGGTAAATCTCAGGGAACAATGCGTTTGGGCCTATCAGGGTCCAAACGGCGAACACCCATCAAAAGATGAGGTCACGCCCGAGCTACTTTTCAAGATGGCCAAAGATTACGTCAACATGGGCGTAGTCCAGATTCAAAAGGCCAATGTACCTGTCCCGGAGGACATTGAGGTCAGTAAAAAAGTTCTTGTTCTCGGTGGCGGTTGGACAGGCCTCAATGCGGCCGTGGACGTTGCCAAGGCCGGGTATCCTGTGACCCTTGTCGAAAAGGAAGCTGTGCTTGGCGGATACGCTGCAAAAATGTATAAGACCATTCCGTTGTCTTTTCCGTATACAACTTCCGGTTCGGTCGGAATTCAGGATAAGATAGAATTGGTCAAGTCCAACGAGATGATCACGGTTTTGACGAAGTCTTCTTTGGAGTCGCTTTCCGGAATGCCTGGAAAATTCACGGCGACGATCAAGACTCCAGAGGGTACCCAAGAGCTAGAGGTTGGTGCGGTCATCGGAGCAACTGGATGGAAGGCGCAGGATACAAAGTATCTCGCTCCGTTTGGGTACGGAAAATTTAAGAATGTGATTACCTCCCAACAGTTTGAGGAGATGGCCAAAGCAGGGCAGATCGTTCGGCCCAGCGATGGCAAGGCTCCCGGAAGTGTTCTCTTCCTGCTCAGTTTCGGCGAGAAGCTCGAAGCATTTGCGGTTGCGGAAGCGAAGGCCAAGGAGGCTGCAGCCCAGTCTGAAGATAAGAAAGTGGAGGGCGAAGAGGACGACAAGAGGAAATTTGAACCGGTCAAGACCTATAAACACCTTCCATTTTCTTCAGAAATTGCAACCCTGACTGCCTTGAAGCAGGCCGGCTATGTCCGCGAGTTTCTGCCAAATTCTCTGGCCTACATCATGTATGAGCACATGATGGTTCCGGGCATAAACGAGCTGTACTATAAGGCGGCTCAGAACGATCCGGGAATTCTCCTCAGCAAGGGACGCTTCGAGTCCATTCGCGACGACGGCGACGATGACATGGCTGTTCGTTTTGCGGATACACTTCTTGGGCCTGAGATTGATTTGAAGAGCGATCTCGTGGTGGTGCCCACCGCGATGGTCCCCACTTCGGCTCTTGAGCCGATCATGAAGTTCAAATACCGGCAGGGACAGAGTTTCCCTGACTTGGAGCTCTTCGCTGGATTTGCTGACTCCAACTATATCTGCTTTCCCTATGAAACAAGAAGAACGGGCGTGTACATGGCTGGGACCGTACGGCAACCCATGACTCTGTCTACGGCGGCTACTGACGCCTCCGGCGCGGCCCTCAAGGCCGTCCAGTGTCTAGAGTCCGTCAACCGCGGCATGGCAGTCCATCCCCGTTCCGGTGATTTCAGCTTTCCAAAGTTCAACTTCGTCCGCTGTACCCAGTGCAAACGGTGTACGGAGGAATGTCCTTTTGGCGCACTCGATGAAGATGAGAAGGGAAATCCAATGCCTAACATCGGTCGGTGCCGCCGTTGTGGGACCTGCATGGGGGCATGTCCCGAGCGGGTCATTTCCTTCGACGACTATAACATCGATCAGATCGGCAGCATGGTCAAACAGATCGAGGTGCCGGACGAAATCGACAAGGGTGGTCCTCGATTCCTCATTCTTGCGTGTGAAAACGATGCGTATCCGGCCTTGGACATGGCCGCCTTGCGTGGAAGGCGCTGGAGTCCATATGTCCGGATCATTCCGGTTCGGTGTCTGGGTTCGGTCAACGCCATCTGGATCGCCGACGCCATGTCAAAAGGCAATGACGGTTGTCTGCTCCTTGGATGCAAGTACGGCGACGACTATCAATGCCATTTCGTCAAGGGTTCCGAACTCTGCAATCGCAGAATGGACAATATCGGAGAAACGCTCGGGAAGCTGGGCATCGAGACCGAACGGGTCCAGCAGATGCAGATTGCTATCGATGAATACGATCAACTCCCAGAGATGATTGACGAGTTCGTCGACAGAATCACGAAGCTGGGACCAAATCCGTTCAAGGGATACTAGGAGGGAATACACATGTCCAAAGCGTTTCAGGTTGCCCCGGACCTTGATTTCATCAAGGAATTACAACGCGTTGGCGGGGAAGATCTCAAGAAGTGCTATCAGTGTGCGACATGCAGCGTGGTCTGCCCTTTGTCGCCTGCGGACGATCCCTACCCCCGCAAAGAAATGATCTGGGGACAGTGGGGTTTGAAAGACCGGTTGGTTAACGATATAGACATTTGGCTGTGTCACAACTGCGGCACCTGTTCGGATCTCTGCCCCAGAGGAGCCAAGCCGGGGGATATGCTGGCAGCTCTTCGGAACATGGCTTATCGGAGCCTCGTCCAGCCATCGTGTATCGGGAAGTGGCTTAGCTCGGTTGTCTTCCTGCCGATTTTGATCGGGATACCGGCTGTGATCTTCGGCATCATCTGGCTGATCAGGGCTACGCAGTTGGGTACATTCTTTCCCACTGTTGACGGAAAGGTCGTATATGGAGCGCTTTTTCCCGGCGATTTTACCATTGATCCAGTGTTTGGTTTGACAGCTGTTTTTGTGGCCATCACCTTCGGAGTCGGAGTCAAGAATCTGATCGATGGATTTAATCAATCAGTCAAGAAAACCTTTGTGGTCGGGTACAAGCGTCCATCCCTGAAGGACGCAATAGTGGCCACGATTAAGGACGAGATCCTGACCCACGCCAAATGGAAAGATTGTGGACAATCAGCCGATGACAAGGAAAAGTTCACGGGACATTTGGCTCTCTTCTACGGCTTTGTTGCCTGTTTTATCGTGACCAGTATTGTCGCCATGGCCCATTGGGGCGGGAAGCTCATCCCGTTTCTCACCCCGGTCGGCCATACCCCAATGCCCTTGTGGAGCCCGGTCAAGATCTTGGCTAACGTAGGGGCTGTGTTGTTGCTCATCGGATTGACCTATTTGACCAGGCGCAGACTGAATCTGAACCCGGCCAAGACCAATTCATCATACTATGACTGGTATCTGCTTGGCGTAATTTGGGTGATCGCCGTGACTGGCATCTTGGCGGAGGTTTTTCGACTGTCAAACATTGCCCCCTTGGCCTACCTGATCTACTACGTGCACTTGGTGTCGGTGTTCATGATGATCGCCTATTTGCCGTGGTCGAAGCTGGGGCATCTCGTGTACAGGACCGTGGCTCTCGTCTATGCTCGATACGTAGGACGTCTGCCCATTGATCAGAACATAATTCAAGCTGACAAAGTCTTTGTCGTCTAAGCTCAAAGGAGGATGTGTCATGGCTGAAGCTCGCAAGATTTTCCCGATAAATACGTTCGTGTCGTGCCTCAAGGGTGAGGGGAAGAGTGCCTACAGCGAATCGACGTTGGAGATGCTGAACTACATGACCCAGCAAGAGGTTGATGAGGAGTTTGCTCCTTTTGCTTCAGCCTTGACCAAGGCATGGATCTACGAGCAGCATCCGGATCTGACCCAGATGAATACCACCCAAGTGTCAGGTCTTGGGCAGAACGTCTCCGTCGCTCCGCTTCCGACCTTGGCCCAGGCCGAAGCCGGTGAGATTTTTCAGAAATTGAGCGGGTATCGAAAGACATTGAAGGACATGGAGGCCAAGGTTACTTCACTGGAAGGAGCCCTTGTCGACAAGGATAAGACTATCGAAGGCCTTCAGAAGAAGATCAAGGAATTCGAGACCGAAAAGAAAAATGAGGCCGAAAAGCTTTTCATCACCTCTGAAAAGAGGATTGAAGAATACACTAAGAAGCTTGAGGAACTCCTTAAGGAAGTGGATGAAGTCAAGAAAACCGGTGTTGTTGTTGCTGGCGTCGCTGGAGCGGCCGCTCCGGCCGCAGCCGGTGGCAGCGCCGGGCCGGCCGATGCCGGGGCTGGATCGGATTTTGGATTCAGTGGCGGAGCCAACGATCCGTTTGCATCAGAAGACTGGTAGAGCTCCCCGGATTGGGGAAATGACGACAGGAGATCCCGGGCGACCAATAGGTCTGCCCGGGATTCTTGTTTCTTGACGGATTCAAGGATGGTTGGCAGTCAAGGCATTCAAAAGGCTTTTCCGACACCAAATATCGTCGAGCATTACATTCCAGTGCAGGATTGGCCGTGCCGGGCAATGAGCTCTTGGAAATATGCGATGGTCTCCGAGAGGCCTTCCTCAAGGGTGACCCGAGGCTCCCAACCGAGTTTGGTCTTGGCTAGTGTGATGTCCGGGCGTCGCCTTACAGGATCGTCAGTTGGCAGAGGCTTGGTGACGATCTTTGATTTCGAGCCCGTCAGGGACAGAACTAGTTCCGCAAGCTCCCTGATTGAAAATTCCCGGGGGTTGCCGAGGTTTACTGGCCCGGTGAAGTCGTCGGCCGAGTTCATCAGTCGGAGAAATGAATCAATGAGGTCGGTCACGTAACAGAAAGAGCGAGTCTGGGATCCGTCTCCGTAAATGGTGAGCGGTTCTCCGTGTATGGCTTGGACGATGAAATTGGAGACGACCCGGCCGTCGTTGGGGTGCATTCGCGGCCCATAGGTGTTGAATATTCGGGCCACTTTGATGCGCAGCCGGTGTTGCCTGTGGTAATCGAAAAAAAGCGTTTCGGCACAGCGTTTTCCCTCGTCGTAACAGGATCGTGGTCCGATGGGATTGACGTTGCCCCAGTAGTTTTCTGCCTGAGGATGGACGGAAGGGTTACCGTAAACCTCGGACGTGGAAGCCTGAAAAATTTTGGCCCGAGTTCGTTTGGCGAGCCCGAGCATATTGATTGCCCCATGGACAGAGGTCTTGGTGGTTTGCACCGGGTCCTGCTGGTAGTGGATGGGTGATGCAGGGCAGGCCAAGTTGTAGATTTCGTCCACCTCCACATAGAGCGGAAATGTCACGTCATGTCGAATGAACTCGAAGTTCTTGTTTTGAAAAAGGTGATCGATATGCATCCTGGTTCCTGTGAAGCAGTTGTCAAGGCACAGGACCAGACAATTCTGGTCCAAGAGCCGTTCGCAGAGCCAGGATCCGAGAAAGCCTGCCCCACCGGTGACCAGAACGCGTTTTTGAATATGCATGGTCAATCTCCGTTGTAGGTTGGTAAATCTTTTGACGTCGACAATCTGCCCGATAAGGTGGGCATATCCAAGTTTCACGTAGGATAATTTTTTATAGCTCGACAGGTGACAGGCGGCAAGGAGATGTGAAACCGTTGCGGTGGAGTCCGAATTGTTTGAGACCATTCCTCTCGAAATTGCGGAGATGCAAAAGTGCGCAAAAATGATATAACTTGACGGAATTGATCCGTATTTGACTAAAGGAATAAAATAAGAAGGAGAGATATTGGGATGAAAATTTCCATATTCGGTGCCGGATACGTCGGTCTGGTGGCAGCGGCATGTTTTGCGGAAAGCGGGAACACCGTGATTAATGTGGATGTTGATGAGCGGAAGATCGAAGGGCTGACGAAGGGAATCGTGCCCATCTACGAGCCCGGGTTACAGGAAATGATCGTCCGGCATCAGGAAGAGGGGCATCTTTCATTCACGACCGATATCAAACGGGCCGTTGAGGAGTCTTTAATTCAATTCATTGCGGTGGGTACACCTCCAGGCGAGGACGGTTCCGCGGATCTTCAGTATGTCTTGGATGTCGCAAAGACCATCGGACGATACATGAAAGGGTTCAAGATTATTGTCGACAAGTCTACGGTTCCGGTGGGTACTGCGGAGAAGGTTCGGGCTGCTATCAGCCAAGAACTCCAACTTCGAGGTTTTGACTGCGAGTTCGACGTGGTCTCCAATCCCGAGTTTCTGAAGGAGGGCGCAGCCATCGAAGATTTCATGAAGCCGGACAGGGTGGTCATCGGGACGGACAATGTCCGGACGGCGGAACTGATGAAGGAACTCTATGGCCCGTTTATGCGTAAGAACAACCGAATGATCGTCATGGACATCAGAAGCGCTGAGATGACCAAGTATGCAGCAAACGCCATGCTGGCCACGAGGATCACATTCATGAACCAGATGGCCTGCTTGTGTGAGCGGATGGGGGCCGACGTATCAGCCGTCCGCGAAGGCATCGGCTCTGATACGCGCATTGGGTACGATTTCCTCTTCCCAGGTCCCGGATATGGGGGGTCGTGTTTCCCAAAGGATGTCAAGGCGTTGATCAGAACAGCCGAGAACTGCGGCTACGACTTCCGTCTTCTGAAGGCTGTGGAGGAGGTCAACGAAGATCAGAAGTCGATTTTGGCGAAAAAAGTGATCGAACTTTTGCGATCGGACAACGATATGCGGCCTTTGGAGGGGAGAACAGTGGCCTGTTGGGGGTTGGCCTTCAAGCCTCGGACCGATGATATGAGGGAGGCGCCGTCCATTACCATCATTGAGCAATTGCTGTCGGCCGGGGCCAAGGTCCGCGTCCATGACCCGGAGGCCATGAAGCAGGCCCGGACCCTGTTCGGAGATCGAGTCGAGTTCGGTGTCCACCAGTACGACATCTTGCCGGGGGCGGACGCATTGGTGGTCGTCACAGATTGGGCAATGTACCGGACGCCCGACTTCGGACGAATCAAGGAGGCCTTGCGCCATCCACTGATTGTGGACGGCCGGAACCTCTACGAACCTTCTCGGCTTCGCCAGGAGGGATTCGGATATTTCCCTCTTGGTCGAGGCCAGATTTCTCGCGGAGCATTCCGTATCGGAGCGTAGCGGACCGGTTGACGAATCCAGAGCGGGGATCGATCACCCGAGGGCATGAAATCCGGCTTGATGGGCAGGACGGAATGACATACAGAGCGGGCTGTCCACGACGTTGTAACGAATCACTCCAACCCCCACGATATCCATGCCAAAACGCACCGATCTCAAGAAGATAATGCTCATCGGATCCGGCCCCATAGTCATCGGTCAAGCTTGCGAGTTCGATTATTCCGGGACCCAGGCCGTCAAGGCGCTCAAGGAGGAAGGATACCAGGTCGTCCTGGTCAATTCGAATCCCGCCACGATCATGACTGACCCTGAATTGGCTGACCGGACCTACGTCGAGCCCATTGAGCCGGAAACCGTGAGCAAGATTCTGGCCCGGGAAAGACCGGACGCCCTCCTTCCGACCCTGGGTGGGCAAACCGGACTCAACACCGCCGTGGCCGTGGCGGAGGCTGGTATTCTTGATCGCTACGGCGTTGAACTCATCGGAGCGTCTCTGGACGTGATCCGCAAGGCTGAGAGTAGGGAGCTGTTCCGTCAGGCCATGAACAATATAGGGCTGAAGGTGCCCCGCAGCGGTATCGCCAGGAACTCTCGTGATGTAGAAAAATGGGCTGGGCGCCTCGATTTCCCCATCATTGTCCGCCCAGCCTTCACCCTGGGAGGCACAGGGGGTGGAGTAGCCTACAACAGGGAGGATCTGGACCAGATCGCGGCTAACGGCCTGGCCGCCAGCCTGACTCATGAGGTCATGCTCGAAGAGTCCCTGCTCGGCTGGAAAGAGTTCGAGCTCGAGGTCATGCGGGACAAAAATGACAACTGTGTCATCATTTGTTCCATCGAAAACCTGGACCCCATGGGAGTTCACACCGGTGATTCCATCACGGTGGCCCCTGCTCAAACCCTGACGGACCAAGAGTACCAGAATCTCAGAGATGCATCCTTGGCCATCATGCGGGAAATCGGGGTCGAGACGGGTGGCTCCAACGTCCAGTTCGCCGTCAACCCGGCGGATGGGGAGGTCATGGTCATTGAGATGAATCCCAGGGTCTCCCGATCCTCGGCCTTGGCCTCCAAGGCCACGGGATTTCCCATAGCCAAGATCGCGGCCAAACTCGCAGTTGGATACACATTGGACGAACTGTCCAATGATATTACCCGGGAGACCATGGCATCCTTCGAGCCGGCAATCGACTACTGCGTGGTCAAGATTCCCAGGTTCACCTTCGAGAAATTTCCGGGTTCCAAGGACGTGCTGACGACGTCCATGAAGAGCGTCGGCGAGACCATGGCCATTGGTCGGACTTTTAAGGAAGCCCTTCAAAAGGGGGTCCGGTCGCTGGAAACAGGTATGCCGGGTATGGGAAAGCACTTTGGACCGATCACCAAATCGATCGACGATCTGCTGGCCGCAATGCGCACCCCCCACTCGAATCGGCTCTATCAGATTCGCCAGGCTTTGATTGCTGGCGCCAGTGTCGAGCAGATTTTTGAGGCCACGGCCATTGACCCCTGGTTCGTCAGGCAGATTCAAGACATCATCCGAACAGAGAACGAACTGAAGGCCTTCGGTCTGACTGAGACTCTGTCCACCGACGACCCACGCTTCGTCGGTTTGTTGAGAAGGGCCAAGGAGTGCGGGTTCTCAGACCGACAGCTGGGCACCGTCTGGCGACGAAAGGAGGGAGATATCAGGGCCTTGCGTAAACAGCTTGGCATCAGGCCAGTCTACAAGCTCGTGGACACCTGCGCGGCTGAATTCGAGGCGTACACGCCATATTTTTACTCGACCTACGACCAGGAAAACGAAAGCCGTCCCAACGAGAAGAAAAAGGTCGTCATTTTGGGAGGGGGGCCTAACAGGATCGGGCAAGGTATCGAATTCGACTATTGCTGTGTCCATGCGTCGTACGCATTGCGGGAAATGGGCATCGAATCCATTATGGTCAATTCTAACCCGGAGACGGTGAGTACAGACTACGATACTTCGGACAGGCTGTACTTCGAGCCACTGACCCTGGAGGACGTTCTATCCATTTTGGAAGAAGAGAAGCCCGACGGAGTCATCGTTCAATTCGGGGGACAGACCCCTCTCAACTTGGCCGTGCCCCTGCTTCGGGAGGGGGTCAACATCCTTGGGACTTCCCCGGACAGTATCGACCGGGCCGAGGACCGCGATCGTTTCCAGGCCTTGATCCGCAAGCTGGGCATCCTTCAACCGGATTGCGGTATAGCCCATTCCGTGGACCAGGCCTTGGAGATCGCTGAACGGATCACCTATCCTGTGGTGGTCAGACCCTCCTACGTGCTTGGCGGCAGGGCCATGGAAATCGTCTACGACGACGACGATCTCAGGGCTTATTTTCAGGAGGCAGTCATCGTCTCTCCGGAGCACCCGATCCTTGTCGATAAGTTTTTGGAAAACGCCACAGAGGTGGATGTGGACGCTCTTTCGGACGGTGAAGAGGTATACGTTGCCGGGATCATGGAGCATATCGAAGAGGCTGGCATCCATTCCGGGGATTCAGCATGTGTCTTGCCTCCGCATGGACTACCAGCGGCCATTGTCGAGACCATTGGCGAGCAGACCGTGGCCCTGGCCAGGGAACTGAACGTGATCGGGCTGATGAATGTTCAGTTCGCGGTCAGGGACGGACTGGTGTACGTTTTGGAGGTTAACCCCAGAGCTTCGAGGACCGTCCCTTTCGTCAGCAAGGCCACAGGCGTTCCTTTAGCCAAGCTGGCCACTAGGGTGATCATGGGGGCAAAGATCAAGGATCTCGATCCATGGTCCATGCGCAAGGGGGGATACTACGCGGTCAAGGAGGCCGTATTGCCGTTCAATCGTTTTCCGGGCACGGACACTATCCTCGGCCCCGAGATGCGGTCGACGGGGGAGGTTATGGGCCTGGACGTCTCCTATGGATTGGCTTTTCTGAAGAGCCAGTTGGCTGGGGGTCAGCGTCTGCCTGAAAGCGGTACGGTTTTCTTGTCCGTCAACGACAGGGACAAACCCCTGGCCGTGGACCCGGCCAAAATGTTTGTGGAGTGCGGTCTGAAGATTATGGCCACGAGAGGAACCGCCGAATATCTGAGCCGACACGGAGTGCCGTCTACCATGGTCAACAAGGTTTACGAGGGCCGTCCAAACGTTATCGACCACATCAAGAACAAGGACATTGACCTAGTCATTAACACCTCTTCCGGGAAGCGAACCATACGTGACTCTTCGTCCCTGCGTCAGGCCGCCGTCGTGTACGGGCTTCCGTACACGACGACCATAGCAGCGGCCAGGGCCATGGCCTGGGCCTTGAAACGCAAAAAAGATCGGGTCGTCGAGGTTCGATGCCTGCAGGAATACTATCAGTGAAGGCATGCCGGGAGGATTGGAAATGATCAGGGAGTATTGTGGTCTGTTCGCCATTTGCGGACATCCGGAAGCGGCCCGGATGACCTATTTCGGACTCTACGCCCTGCAGCACCGGGGACAGGAGAGTGCCGGGATCGTCACCTGGGACGGGGCTAAGCTCCGGGAGCAGCGGGGGATGGGATTGGTGGCGGACGTGTTCAAGGAGAATCACCTTGGGCATCAACTCAAGGGAAGCACGGCCATCGGCCATGTCCGCTACTCCACCACCGGGGCATCCTTGATCCGGAATGCCCAGCCGTTCCTTGTCAGATTTAGAAATATACACATGGCCATTGGCCACAACGGCAATCTCGTCAACGCTTTGGAGCTGAGGCACGAGCTGGAAAAGACCGGAACGATTTTCCAGACCACCATGGACAGCGAGGTGATCATGCACTTGATCGCCAAGGCCATGAACGGCAAGTCTTTGGAGGAGGCCGTCATGGAGGCCTGCAGGCAGATCAAGGGAGCCTTCAGTCTGGTTCTGCTGGCCGATGACAAGCTCATCGCCTTGCGCGACCCATGGGGGTTCAGGCCCTTGACGCTGGGGCGGCTGAAAGATTCGTATGTCTTGGCATCAGAGACATGTGCCTTCGATCTTTTGGAGGCCGAATATCTGCGCTGTCTTCGGCCCGGGGAGATGCTAGTTTTGCATGATGGGCGGATGACCAGCTACCAGTATGCTGAGCCGGCAAGGTCCAGCGCCTGTGTGTTCGAGCTAATCTATTTTGCTCGGCCGGATTCCCTGGTCTTCGACCAGGAAGTCTACATGGCCCGCAAGCGCATGGGTGCGACCTTGGCCAGGGAAAATCCGGTCGACGTCGACTATGTCATGCCCTTTCCCGATTCCGGAGTCTACGCGGCCGTCGGCTATGCCCAGGAGTCGGGTCTTCCCTTTGAGATGAGCATGATCCGGAACCACTATGTCGGGAGGACCTTTATCCAGCCTTCACAAGACATGAGGGACTTTGGAGTCAGGGTTAAACTCAATCCGGTCAAGAGCATGATCAGGGGGAAACGAGTGCTGATCATCGAGGATTCCATTGTCCGCGGCACGACCATCAAGACCAGAATCAAGAAATTGCGGGAGCTGGGGGCGAGGGAGCTGCATATGCGGGTGTGTTGCCCTCCCATCCGCCATCCATGTTTCTACGGAATCGATTTTTCCTCCAAGGGTGAACTGATCGCGGCCAATCACAGCGTGGCCGACATCGCCAGATATATCGGACTCGATTCCCTGCACTATCTCAGCATTCCCGGACTTCTCGCGGCTGTCGGTCGGGACGAACAAGAGAAGCAATCCTTTTGCCTTGCCTGCTTCAATGCTGACTATCCGGTTCCGACAGAAGGGCACAAGGGGAAGATGTGTCTCGAAGACTAGCTGAGGGTGATTTTACCCTAAGCCCCGAGGAATGGATTGAAAACGGCAGGAGGGTGTTGGACATCGAGGTCGAGGGCTTGCGTGCCGTTAGGGACGCCCTGGACGACTCGTTTGCTCGCGCACTGGAGATCATGGCCGGGTGCAGGGGCCGGGTCGTGGTCTGCGGCATAGGCAAGTCCGGACTCGTAGGCAGAAAAATTGCGGCCACATTGAGCAGTACCGGCACTGCAGCGTATTTTCTTCATCCGGTTGAAGGGGCCCATGGAGATATGGGCATGCTCAGGCCCGAAGATGTCTGCCTGGCTATTTCCTACAGCGGAGAGACCGACGAACTGAACGCCATCCTTCCGACCCTGCGGTCGTTGGGAATTCAGGTCGTCGGCATCACAGGTGTCTCGGATTCGACCATGGCCTCCCTCTGCGACGTGGTACTTACGGCCCGGGTGCCCAGGGAGGCCTGTCCGTTTGGCCTTGCGCCCACGGCCAGTACCACCGCCGCCTTGGCCCTGGGCGATGCCTTGGCTGTAAGCATGATTTCCATCAAGGCCTTCGACGTTGGAGATTTTCGGCGCAACCACCCGGGTGGAGCCTTGGGGCAGCGTCTGGCCAGACGGATAGGGGACCTCATGCATAAGGATGGGTTGCCCGTGGTCCATCCCGACCGGAGTTTAGAAGAGGCCTTGACGATTTTGAATCACGGAGGGCTTGGGGCGGTTCTAGTGGCGGACGAGGATGTTCGGCTTCAAGGAATCGTCACGGATGGTGACATCCGAAGACTGGTCTGCTCCGGCGGTCTTCAACTCGAGAGACCGGTCGGGGAGGTGATGATCCGTAATCCCCTGACTGGGGAGGAGGGGGAGAGTTCGGCTCGTATCCTGGATGTCATGGAATCTCGGACCATCACCGTTCTGCCCATTGTCGACAAGGAGGGGCACGTCCGGGGCCTCGTCCACATTCATGATCTTCTTGGCAAGGGAAGATTTCGTTTTTCCGGCTGAGGCCATTATGCTGCCGCTTGGTTATCCAGTAGAGGGCAGCGATCCTGGGGTATGCGCCAGATGCGCCACCCTGGGAGAGACCTGCTGTTTTGTTCCCTCCGGACTGGAAGGGTTCTGCTTCCCCCTGTCTCAGCCCGAGGAGATTCGCATCCGTAAGACCCTGGGAAACCGGGCCGTTGAATTTTCAGTCCTTGTGCCCAATAGTGAAGCTTTTGTCAGGACACTGGGACGGCTTTTGCCCGACTCGCCGATCCGTCTCCGTTTTCCGTCAACTGCTCATCATCGGCGGCTGAAGACATCGGAAGGGCGATGTTTTTTTCTTGGCCCATCAGGCTGTTCGCTTCCCAGGGAAGCGAGACCTCTGTATTGCCGTTTGTTCCCCTTCTGGATGGACAACCGCAGAATCGTCCTGATGGATGCTCCGAATTGTTTGGCCTGCAGAAAAACAAACGATGTCCGTGCACTGTGCCGAGAGATGAACGTAACGCCAGTTGATGTCCAGACGGTTTTTTCGGATCTGCTCTCATGCTGGGGGCTGATCTGACCGGTTTGGTACGAACCCGATGAAAACATTTCTCAAGATCATTTCTGTACTCATTCTCCTTGGATGTGTTGCTGCCGTGGCTGGAGCCGTGGGGCTCTACTTCTGGGCCGCCAGAGATTTGCCCAGTTTCCGGAAGATAACGGACTACTCTCCGCCTCTGGTTACAACAGTGTGGACAGGCGACGGAGAGGTTCTCGGGTATTTTCATCGGGAAAAACGTTTTCTCGTCTCTTTGGACATAATTTCAAGGAATGTACCCAAGGCCTTTCTGGCCGCCGAGGATAGCGGTTTCTACATCCACGAAGGAGTTGACATCCCAGGAATCGTCAGGGCGGCGCTCAAGAATTTTCTGGCCGGAGAAATCGTCCAAGGCGGTAGTACCATAACTCAGCAGGTCATCAAATCGCTCCTGTTGACTCCTGAGCGGAGTTATTCGAGAAAGTTGAAAGAGGTCATTCTGGCCTACAGGCTGGAGCGATACCTGTCCAAAGACGAAATTTTGACCATCTATCTCAATCAGATTTATTTTGGGGCTGGAGCCTACGGCATCGAAGCCGCAGCCAGGGAATACTTCGCCGTCCATGCCTCCGATCTGACTTTGGCCCAGGCGGCCTTGTTGGCCGGCCTTCCCAAGGCCCCGTCCAGCTACAACCCCTATCGAAATGCCGAATTGGCCCTGACCCGACAGAGATACGTTCTCGGACGTCTTCTGGAGCTGAGGTGGATTGAACAGGATGAGTTCGATCAAGCGATTCAGGAGGAACTTGTTTTTAAGAGCATGGCCGACCCTTCTTGGAGCCAAGGGGCCTATTACCTTGAGGAGGTTCGAAGAAGGCTTGTTGCTTTGTTCGGCGAGGATGAGGTCTATACGGGCGGGTTGAACGTGTACACTGGAGCCAGATTGACCCATCTCTTGGCGGGCGAATCCGCTTTGAGAGAGGGGCTACAGGCCTCATCCAAGCGCAGGGGCTGGAAGGGCGCGGTCGATCACCTGGAACCCGGCCGATGGGAGGCCTTTCTTGAGACCGAGGAAGTCCATCCCGACAGCCTGGCAGAAGGTGAATGGTTCAAGGTTCTCGTGACCGGAGTGGACGAAAAAGGGGCTGATGTTCGCTTGGGCTCCCTCAAGGGGCGGATAGCCACTGAAACTTTGGGCTGGGCCCGGAATCCCGATCCATCCAAGGCCACTGAAAACGTCCCGTCGATCAAAGATGCCAGAAAGGTTCTTGTCGTCGGAGACGTGGTCTGGGCCTCCATTGCCGGACGTCAGATCAAGGAGGGGCAGCCTTGGCCCCTGGCCCTTGAACAGGAGCCCGAAGTGGAGGGTGCCTTGGTTTCCATTGATCCGAGAACCGGCGAGGTTGTTTCCCTGGTCGGGGGGTATGATTTTTTTCGCAGCCAGTTCAACAGAACCACGCAGGCCCGCAGACAACCCGGTTCCGGGTTCAAGCCGATCGTCTATTCGGCCGCCATCGACAAAGGACATACGGCGGCCTCGGTCTTGCTGGACGCCCCCCTAGTCTACGCGAGTGAGGATTTGAACGCGACATGGAGACCGTCAAATTTCGAGGGGGTTTTTTATGGGCCGACCCTTTTACACACGGCTTTGGTCAAATCCAGGAATCTAGTCACTATCCGGTTGGCCGAGAGTATCGGCATCGGCACCATCATCGAACGGGCCAAGGCACTTGGCCTCGACGCCGACTTTCCAAGAGATTTATCGGTGAGCCTCGGTTCGGCGTCGGTTACTCCTCTCAATCTGGCCGAAGCCTTCACGGCCTTCGCCCGGGATGGGACCCGGATATCTTCGAGGACCATCCTTCGGGTCGATGATGGTTGGGGCAGGGAGATCTTTCGGGCTTCAGATGAAGCCGTTTCGGCCATAAGCCCTCAAACAGCCTTCATTATTACGAGTATTCTTCAAGAAGTGGTCCAGTCCGGAACCGGTTGGCGGGCCAAATCTCTCGGACGGCCTATCGCCGGCAAGACTGGGACCACGAATGACGAGCGGGATGCCTGGTTCATCGGGTTCACCCCGTACCTTTTGACCGTGGTTTATGTCGGTTTCGACGATATGCGGCCCATGGGCAGATACGAAACCGGGGCCAGGGCTGCTTTGCCTGCTTGGGTTCAGTATCGGCAGGTTGTCGAGGACAACTATCCGGTCGAGGATTTCGTCAAGCCTCCCGGCATCGTCATGATCAAGGTCGATCTCGAAAACGGTTTGTTGGCTGGCCCATGGTCCAAGGAAACGGCCTTTCTTCCTTTCAAATCCGGCACTGAGCCGACCAGGGCCAGTCCCCGCCCTGGTGATGCCGACGACTTACCAGGATCGGGGATCGACGCTAGGCAGGCGGCCGAAGAGGCCCTCCTGAAACAGGTGTTCTGATGGGCAAGGAGCGGAAGGAAGCTGTTCGGGCCGGTTTTTCCAAAATCGGTTCCGTGGTTGCGGGGTTGGTCGTCGAGGCGATTCGAGTCAGTCTGCCCCTGTACCGGGTGATGATTCCAATACTTATCCTCGTTCGCATTCTGCAAGAATTCGGAGGGATTTCGTGGCTGGCCGAGCAGCTTTCGCCTTTGATGTCCATGGTCGGTCTTCCAGGAGATACAGGTATTGTCTGGGCCACGGCCATGATCAACAACATCTACGGGGCCATGATTGTCTTCGTCACTCTGGCTCCGGAATTGTCCCTGACCACGGCTCAGGTAACAGTCTTGAGCACGATGATTCTCGTCGCCCACTCCTTGCCTGTGGAGCTTCAGATCGCGCGCAGGGCAGGAGTGGGCATGGTCTTTCAGCTTCTGGTTCGTTTCTGCGGGGCACTCGTCCTTGGTGCAATTCTGGACAAAATGTATCGGGCCGGGGGATGGTTGCAGGATCCATGTTCGGTTTTTTGGCAGCCGGCTTCGGTCGTCGGAGGAGACTGGATCTCCTGGGGACTAGATCAGGTTTGGAATTTGGCCATCATTTTTGTCATCGTTTTTGGCTTAGTGACGGTCATGAGGTTTTTCGACCGGCTACGAGTCACGGATTTTCTGGTCCGAATTTTGGCCCCGGTTCTTTCCAGCCTGGGCATCGGCAGGGCGGCGACCCCTATTACGATAGTTGGCATGGTTTTGGGCCTCGGCTACGGGGGAGGCCTGATCATCCGTGAGGCTTCGACGGGCAAGATCCATCCACGGGATGTCTTTTTTGCCGTGACCTTGATGGGTCTGTCCCACAGCGTAATCGAGGATACGCTTTTGATGATGGTCCTCGGAGCGCACATGTCAGGACTGCTCTGGGCCCGATTAGGATTTACTCTGCTCGTGGTGTTTGCCCTTGTCAGAGTAGTCAATCATATGGGGGACAGATCTTTCAGCCGTTTTTTGGGTCGATCGTCTATCAAGGCTGACGGCGCGATCCATATGGCTGGAAGATGAGTGCATACTGCGTTGCTGTATGAATTTTGTGGCGTACTGATCATGCGTGCCTCGATAGTTTATTTGTATGGAAGAAATCAAAACGAGATTAGGTTATTTCTGGGGTGTTGATTAGATGAAGGCATGGATGACTAAACTGCGCCGGGTGGCCTCATTTGTTCGCAGATTTTTTGTGGAAGTATCAAATAAAGGCTTCAAGATCGCGGCGACAAATACATTGTTTTATACGGCATCAAAATTACGTCAATTTGTCGATGCAGATGACAAAGTCTGTAGTCAATCTAAAGTTAATGTCCAGGAATTTGTTTTCGAGGAGATGAGAAAAGATCCGGTTGCTGAGAGTCAGGTTCGAACTATATGTTTTTATCTCCCCCAGTTTCATCCCATTCCCGAGAATGACCTTTGGTGGGGAGAGGGCTTTACTGAATGGACAAATGTTGTTCGTGCCCGCCCTTTGTTCACCGGGCATCAACAGCCCCGTTTGCCAGGGTCCCTGGGTTTTTATGATCTTCGGCTTGTTGAAACAATGAAGTCCCAGGCCAGTCTGGCTAAACGATATGGTGTCAGCGGGTTTTGCTTTCACCATTACTGGTTCATGGGTCGACGCCTCCTTGAGCGCCCTGTGGAGCAATTTTTAGTAACACCGGACATTGATATCGGATTTTGTCTTTGCTGGGCCAATGAGACCTGGACGAGACGCTGGGACGGCAACGACCGGCATGTTCTGATTGCCCAGAATTATTCCCGGCAGGATGAGATTGTTTTTATCGAGCACCTCAAAAGCTTTTTTAGGGACAGACGGTACATGAGAGTTAATGGCAGGCCGCTTGTTGTTGTGTACAACCCTGGTGATCTTTCCGATTCTCACCGCATGCTCTCCACGTGGAGGCAGGCCTGCGAAAGTGAGTTTGGAGGATTGTACGTGGTCAAGGCGCTTACACACTGGTCTTCCTCTCGGTTGCAAGGCTTTGATTCGTGTGTGCAATTTCCACCGCACTGTCATCACGGCCATATGATTCAAAAAGACGGTACTGATCAGAGCTTTAATGGAGTTCTTTGTAGTTATCCGGAGATGGCCAAAGGCTATTGTCGTGAGTTGAAGGCTGGGAAATCGATTATCCCCTGCGTAAGTCCGGGGTGGGACAATACTCCCCGTTTGAGGGAACGGGCAGTGATTTATGCCGACGCCACGCCCAATGCTTTTGCTGAGTGGTTTAGAACAGCAAAAAGCCATGCGTTGGCGAAAACTGATCCGTCAAAAGGTCTTGTTTTTGTTAATGCCTGGAACGAATGGGCTGAGGGGGCCTTTCTCGAGCCCGATGCTGTCCATGGTTATGCCTATTTGAACCGTATTGGATCGGTACTTGATGGTCATGGTTAGGATGTTTTGTGAACGGCTTTTCAGTTGCCTTGGTTCTGGGATGGTCTTTTTACGTTATGCAAATGATGCCGTGTGACTTGCTCCGTCATTATTCCCACACTCAATGCAGCCCAACATCTTCCGGCGACCCTAGCCAGCCTCCGGATGCAATCGTTTACCCCAAACGAGATTATTGTCATTGATTCATCTTCTTCGGATGGAACGGCTGACCTTGCCAGGGAATTGGGTTGCAAAACCCTGTCCATCGAGCGGAATAAATTCGATCACGGCGGCACCCGTAACCTCGCAGCCGCATATTCTAGCGGGGAGTTTCTCGTCTTTATGACCCAGGATGCATCCTTGGCCAAGCGGTGTTCCTTGGAACACTTGCTACATCCTTTCCGTATTGCTCGGATAGCTGGAGTTTGTGGGAGGCAATTGCCCATGCCCGACGCCAATCCTCTGGCTGCCCATGCGAGGATCTTCAATTATCCCCCAGTTTCATGTGTGAAAAACGAAGATGACATTCCGAAACTGGGAATCAAGGTGCCTTTTCTATCGAATTCTTTTGCTGCCTATCGCCGAACAGTTTTTCAAGATCTCGGAGGATTTCCTGCGCATATTGTTTTTGGTGAAGATATGCATATTGCGGCCAGAATGATCATGAAAGGATATTCCATAGCGTACATGGCAGATGCTACTGCTTATCATTCACATAATTATACAATCATTGAAGAATTCAAAAGATATTTCGATTTGGGGTCATTCCATGAAAAATATACCTGGATACAAGAAAAATTTGGCAAGGCTGGAAGCGAAGGTTTTCGTTTTATGCGCTCAGAATTGTCATATGCAAGAAAATATGGTTTTTCATGGGTTGCCAGGTCGTTTTTGGCTTCTGGATTTAAATATATCGCTTATATGTTGGGGAGGCGTGCGCCTTGGCTTCCATGTAGCCTCAAGCTGAAACTTGGGCAGAATAAGGTTTTTTGGTCACAGACAGGTGAACGGAGATGACAAAATTTCCAACGCCGATGCTCATGACTGGCTTCATGCTTGCCTCGGATGCTTTGGCAATTTTTTGTTCCGGTGCGGTCAGCGTTTCGGTCCGATATGCCTTCGAGGGTCAATTCCACCCCTCCCTGTATTGGGATATCTGGCCTGTAGGCCTATTTTTTCTTATGGCCTATGCCGCTGCCGGATTGTATCCCGGCGTTCTTGTCAGCCCCCCAGAGGAACTCAAGAGGGCCTCGCTGGCCACCTCATTTTGTTTCGTGGGCTTGGCTGCGGTCACATTTATCTCAAGGGAGGCCGAATTGTATTCCCGGGGCATTTTCCTCATGTCCTGGGTTTTGATCCTCGTTGCTCTTCCCGTGTTCAGGGCCATCCTGAAATCCATTGTCCAGAGGGCCCAATGGTGGGGCTATCCGGCGGTCATCATTGGTGACGGAGAGGCCGTCGTTGCGGTGGCTAAAATTCTACTGGCCAATCCCCGCATGGGAGTGCGACCGAGGGCTGTTCTTGGAGGCGATAAATACTTGGCACAGGAGGCGGGACTTCCGCATGGGGAAAAGTCCGAGGCCCGGATCTTTGCCGCCAAGTGGAAGCACTCCATGGCCTTTGTCGTTCCCAGCGAAGGGGATGTCTGTCACTGGCGGGATGCCTACGAATCCCATGTCAGAAATTTTTATCGAGTCATATTGATACCCGGCATGTTCGGACTCTCTTCACTCTGGGTGGCTGCCGTGGATTTCGGAGGGATTTTGGGCCTGGAGCTGAAGCAGAAGCTTTTGGATCCGAAGAGACAGGTTCTCAAGCGGGGTTTCGATCTTGTTTTGATCATTTGTCTCGGGGTGCCCATCATCCCCTTGGCCCTCGGATTGGCCCTAGCTATTGTTCTGGATTCTCCGGGACCGGTTTTCTACAGCCATCTTCGGATAGGTCGGGGAGGAAGGCCGATTCGGGTCTGGAAGTTTCGAACCATGGCCAAAGATGCCGACAAGATCCTGGACAAATACCTGCAGGACAATCCAGCCCTGCTTTGCGAGTGGGAGCGAGAACATAAGATTCGAAAGGATCCCAGGGTGACTCGAGTCGGGCGGTTTCTTCGGATGACCAGCCTAGATGAATTACCCCAGTTTTGGAATGTGCTCAAGGGAGACATGAGTCTCGTCGGGCCCAGGCCGATTGTCGAGGGAGAGATCCACCGGTATCGGGAAATTTTTGAGCTTTACAAGCGGGTTCGGCCAGGGATTACGGGCCTATGGCAGATTTCGGGAAGAAGCACCGTCGGCTACGGGGAGCGGATCAATCTTGATGCGTATTACGTCCGGAATTGGTCATTGTGGTTAGATATTTATATCATGGCTAAGACCCCCATGGAGGTCTGCAGATGCCGGGGGGCCGTATGAACTTGAATTTGGAATTCGTAATTTTATAGTAAACCCCGGTTTTTTCTGGTTGTCAATCGGGCGCGCATCTGCTAGGCAAGGCAAAATTTTCGTTAGGGGGTATTTTTTCGTATGGAACACCAAGAAACTGTAAACACCGTCGATCGCGACATGGACGACATCAATTTCGAAGCAGCGTTGGATGATTATTTCAACGACGATTTCGGCGACGTGGAGGAAAACGTCACAGTCGAAGGGCAAGTCGTCAAGATCGACGACAATTATGTGCTGGTCGACGTGAATTTCAAGTCCGAAGGGCTTGTTCCAACGTCCGAATTTAGGGATTCGAACGGCAACCTGACAGTCAATGTCGGGGACAAGATCAGGGTTTTCGTAGTTCGCAAGAACGACCGTGATGGGACCATTTCGCTGTCGCGGGAAAAGGCCAAACGGCTTCAGGTTCTCGACGAGCTCGAGGCCCTTTATGAAAGCGGCGAGATGGTCAAAGGCCGGATTCAGCGTCGGATCAAGGGCGGATATGTTGTGGATATCAACGGGCTTGAGGCCTTTCTCCCTGGATCCCATGTGGATCTACGCCCGGTCCCGGATATGGATTCCCTGGTTGGCGAGGAATTCGACTTCAGAGTTTTGAAGATCAATCGCAAGCGGAGCAACGTCATTGTTTCCCGCCGCGTTCTTTTGGAGGAAGATCGAGAACAGAAGCGCGAGGAACTCTTGAAGACCTTGGAAGAGGGACAGGTCGTCACCGGAGTGGCCAAAAATATCACCGAGTACGGTGTGTTCATCGACCTTGGTGGTCTCGACGGTCTTCTTCACATCACCGACATGTCCTGGAAGCGAATTCGACATCCAAAGGAGATGGTCCAGGTCGGGGACGAACTCGAACTCAAGGTGCTCAGTTTCGACGCCTCGGATAAAAAGGTTTCATTGGGGCTCAAACAGCTTGTTCCCGATCCGTGGGAAAATATCGCCGAAAAATTTCCCGAAGGCCTTCGGGGCAGCGGCAAGGTCACGAACCTGGTCGACTACGGAGCCTTTGTCGAGCTTCAGCCAGGAGTCGAAGGCCTAGTGCACATTTCGGAAATGTCCTGGACTCGGAAGCTTCGCCATCCCTCTCAGATGGTCAAGGTCGGAGAGGAAGTCGAAGTCATCATACTCGGAGTCGACACGGTCAGAAAGCGGATTTCCCTGGGCATGAAGCAGGTCAACCCCAATCCTTGGGAACTGGTGGCCGAGAAATATCCCGAGGGCACCATCCTTGAGGCTCCCATCAAAAATATCACCGAATTCGGGCTGTTCATTGGCATCGAGGATGGAATCGACGGTCTCATCCATGTCTCGGATCTTTCGTGGACCAAGAAGATCCGTCATCCCAACGAGTTGTACAAGGTCGGCGACCTCGTGCAGGCCAAGGTTTTGACCGTGGATCAGGAAAACGAGAAGTTCACCCTCGGAATCAAGCAACTTACCGAGGATCCCTGGCTTGACGTTCCGAATAGATATCCCGAGGGCGCGGTGCTCAAGGGTCAGATCACGAACATAACCGATTTCGGTCTGTTCGTAGAGGTAGAGGAAGGTATCGAAGGTCTGGTCCATGTTTCGGAAATGAGCCGGAAAAAGGTCAAGAATCCCAAGGAAATGTTTGAGGAAGGCCAGGAGATCGAGGCCAAAGTCATCCATGTCAGCGCTCATGATCGCAGACTGGGGTTGTCGCTCAAGCAGCAGGAGGCCGAACCCAAACGGTCTGCCCGTGGGGATGCCAAGACGCAGTCTGGCCCGGCGGCTGGGAGCAACCTGGGCGATTTGATCCGGCAGAAGATGGAAGAGGATGTCGAGTAATTCGCATTTCAGCCAGCGACATCCGTTCATTTTTGGATTTTCGCTTATGATGCTGGCCATGGTCCTCATTTTGGGGGCCATGGCCGCTTTTCATTTTTGGTTTTTAAACGATGACACGATCGATTCGCGGTTTTCGTTCGGTGGGGATCGGATCGGAGTTGTTCATCTTCGAGGCTTCATATCCGGTTCCCGGGACGTGAACGATTGGATCGAGTCACTCGAGCAAGATGACAAGATTCGAGGTGTAGTTCTGCGGATAGACTCCCCTGGGGGGGCTGTGGCCCCGTCTCAGGAGATGTTCTCGGCTGTCCGGAGACTGGCCGCGACGAAGCCTGTCTATGTCTCCATGGGAAGCGTGGCGGCTTCGGGTGGGTACTACGTGGCTTGCGGAGGAACCAAGCTCTGGGCCAACCGGGCGACGTTGACTGGAAGCATAGGGGTCAAGGCCCAGCTGACCGACATGCAGGATCTTTTGTCGAAGATCGGAATTCGGGAGCAAACCGTGACCAGCGGGGACCTCAAGAACACTGGAACGGTCTTCAGACCTATGAACGAGAAGGAGCGGTCATACATGCAGGGTCTGGTGGACGATATCCACGAGCAGTTCGTGTCCGACATCGCCGAATCTAGAAAAATGTCCCGGGAAGACTTGTTGCCGTATGCCGACGGACGGGCCATGACCGGAATGCAGGCGCATAGGGCCGGCTTGGTGGACGAGTTGGGAGGATTCGACGACGTGGTCCTGGCCCTGGGCCGGGATCTTGGCATGGAACCAGACTTCACGTTGGTCGAGGGGCCAATCAAGCCAAAATCTTTGATTAACAGACTGGCTGGGGTTCTGGAGCTGGCCGAGAACTTGCTCCTCCTGGGGAATTCCTTTCAATCGACTTGCACCGAGACCCTTCCATGACCGTTTTGGATCAAGCGGCTTCAAAACGATACGAGGTCGATGAATGCTTGGATTTGGCCCGATGGGATTTGCACGAACTCGGCCAATCCGCTTACGATGCGCGTTCGGCCAGACATGGAAGGCTGGCCTTCTATATCTATAACCAGCACCTCAACTACACCAACATCTGCAGCAATGCCTGCCGCTTTTGCGCCTACAGTCGGCGCAAGGGGCAGGCGGACGCCTACGTCATGTCCCTCGACCAGGTCCGGACCCTGCTTCAAACCAGAAACGAGGAACCGATCCGGGAAGTGCATATCGTCGGCGGG